>JBGQGO010000112.1:0-12686 GCA_041497455.1 Blastocatellia bacterium
CAATCTTGCCAACTACAAAGGCCTGTCCGCTTTCTTTGTAGCCGGGCACACCCGGGCCAGATACTTTCCGCCTGAAAGTGGCGGGCTGTTCTTCAACTCAGACCTGCCGGCTGGTGTGTTCCGCATAGACCATGACCAGGCTTTCCAGCAGACGACACAAGTGCAATACCAGTTCAAGCACTTCAAGAGGCTCTTGCCTTATGCAGCTTTCACGTGGCGATACGATAGCGGGCTCGTGGCCGGCTCGGTTCCAGACTTTGATACGGCGCTCACTTTCACGCCGGATCAACAGGCGCAGATCGGATTGTTCTGCGGCAGCGTCTTCGCAACGCCGACCCAGGGTTTGACCGGTTGCACCGACCCCAATCGCGGCGCGACTCGTGTGCGCATTCCTGCAGATGGCACAGCGAACGATGACCACAATCCGCCTCGCATCGCACCGCGCCACCTCTTCGACGCCAGCGTCGGAACAGATAACCTATTCCGTACTGAGCACACGAAAGTGACGCTGCGGCTGACAGGAATTAACCTGGCGAATAAGGAAGCGCTGTACAACTTCCTCTCAACCTTCAGCGGCACTCACTTCGTGACGCCGCACGCTTTTCAAGCTCAGCTTGGACTTACATTTTGAACGCTAAGCGCAGTCCCACTCTCCGAGCCTGGATGATACTCAGGCTCGGAGAGTTTCTCGCACTAGAAAGTCTAAGGCCTTTTAGACCGCAGTCAATCTGGTAAACTGGACGACATGGAATTCAGATTGGGTACAGAAGGAGGCGTAACCGAGCTTGCTCACTTACGATGGGACTTCCGAATGGAGGGCGGAGACGAACTGCCCGCCGTATCAAAAGAGGAATTCATTACTGCCTGTGAAAAGTTTCTGAAGCGAGGGCTGGACAGTGGCAGCCGCGCCTATTGGGTTGCAGTAGACAATAGCGAAATAATCTCACACATCTTTGTCCAGAAGGTTGATATGGCGCCCCGCCCTTGCAAAATCCAAGATCAGTTTGGGTGCATCACCAACAACTACACTAAGCCGCGGCACCGAAACAAGGGAATCGGCTCACAACTCATGCAAAGGGCGAAGCAGTGGGCGCAAGAGCATGACCTGGAACTGCTGATTGTGTGGCCTAGTGAAGAGGCAGCGAGATTCTACGAGCGAGCAGGGTTCAAAATGGGAAACGATGTAATGGAGTTGCGGCTGCGGGATTACTATTCAGCTTCTTGGGTCAGTGCGGGAGATAGATGAGAGAAAGTGTCGCGCTCGACCAGCACACTAAAAGGAGTCTTCGCTATGAACTTCGCTAAAGGACCTATGAATCCTCGCCGTGTCTGCCTTGCTGTTATGCTGGCTTCGCTGCTAACCCTTACGGCCCGAGCGCAAAACCTCACTGCGCAGGCTGTCCAACCCGCGCAGGCCGACAACGAATATCAGACCGGCGCCGTGCTATGGCAACAGTCATCCGCCGAAGCGCGAGCGCTGCAATATCAGGCGTATGCGCTCGCCCGTCTGATGCTCGACCGGGATCTGCGAGTCAACGCCAGGTTGAAGCGCCAACGCGCGGTAGTCGTTGATGTGGACGAAACCGTACTCGACAACTCGGCTTCTCAGGCGGCGCTGGTGATCAATCGACAAGCCTTCACTTCCGCCGCCTGAAAGAATCGCACCCGCAAGCCAGGGAAGATCAGCAACCTTCAGACTCGCCTCTCTCGATTGTGTGCGCTCACTATGGAGGCGTACCAACTGCCAGACGGCAAGGCCAATCCCCGAACCAAGGTACAACAGACCCGCTAGTAGGACCGAGGACACGTTTACTAGCAGAACCTTCGAAAATGGCGTGCTCGCGCCAAACAACACAGCGGCAACAAGGGCGAACCAGACGCCGCTATTTGATCTCGCACGCTGCTGCGATTTCAAGCCTCGCATCGTCCTAACCTCAAGCTCCTACAGATGTGTCTCCCACTCCGCGCAGCCTTGTGCTTCAACTTGCACCGTGGCGTGAGAGATCTCGAAGTTCGTGGTGACACACCGCTGGACCGCGACAAGCACGTCGTCATGTGATGCGCCATTGGACAAAACTGCATGCACGCTCAAGGCATTGACCCCGGAGGTCAATGTCCACACATGCAGATCATGAACACCGTCAACACCGGCGACGTTGCTGATTGCTTCGCGCACGGCGGTAAGGTTTACGTCGGAAGGCGTGCCTTCTAAAAGCACTCCCACCGCCTCGCGCAGCAGTACCCATGTGCGTGGGAGGATGAACAGACCGATGCCTGCCGAGATCAAAGGGTCGGCGTAGTACCAGCCCGTAGTCAACATGATGATCGCCGCGATGATCACGCCGATTGATGTGAGCATGTCAGATAGCACTTCAAAGTACGCGCCTTTCATGTTCAGGCTCTGGGAAGACGATTCGCGCAGCAGCAACATGCCCGCGATGTTCACGCCGAGTCCGATCACAGCTACGACGAGCATCGCCCCGCTCTCGACCTCCGGCGGATTGAGGAAGCGCTTGTATGCCTCGTAAAGGATGTAAAACGAGATGCCGATGAGCACGACGGCGTTTGTGAGCGCGGCCAGGATCTCGACGCGGTAATATCCGTAGGTTCGCTCCGGCGTCGCTGATCGCTCCGCGAACTTGATGGCAAACAACGCCAAGGCCAGTCCTGCCACGTCGGTCAGCATGTGCCCGGCGTCAGCGAGCAGCGCGAGGCTGTGCGTCAGCAGCCCGCCGACTACTTCGGCCACGAGGTAGAGCGTCGTGAATCCAAAAACGGTGACCAGCTTTCGTTTGTTTCGACTGGCCGGACTCTGGGCGTGCCCTTGCGCCATTTCCCTCCTTCATTGCAGCGACTCGTCAGACGGCTGCTTCATCGACCTCGCCTGTCTGGATGCGCACGGCGCGCTCGACCGGCCAGACGAAGACCTTGCCGTCGCCGCGATTGCCAGTGTGGGCCGCGCGAACAATGGTCTCAACAATTTGCTCGACCATCTGGTCATGAGCGACGATCTCGATGCGGGTTTTCTTGACGTACTCGACGAAATCTTCGATCACGCGATGCGGCGCGCCTTTGTCGTGAGCACTCTTTTCACGCCCGAAGCCGCGGGCATCTGTAATAGTCATCCCGGGAAACCCGTCAATCTCTTCCAGCGCGTGAGTGACCTTGCTTAGCATGAACGGCTGCACTATTGCTGTAATCATTTTCATTCGCTTAACTCCTCATAAGCCTGCGCAGCTCTACGCGAGCAGCGTGGATTTGATGGCGCACATCTGTTTCGCTGACGCCTAAATGGCCTGAGACGGCCGCCGTGCTCAACCCTTCCACATCGTGCAGCACGTAGGCCACTCGCAACGAAGCGGGCAGCCGCGCTATGAAGTGGTCAAAAATAGACGCGTCCAAACACAGCGCGCCCTCTCCGGCTGTGTGGGCGGGCTCACTTTGTGTCGCGAGTATTTCCGTCGGGCCATCCAGCTCTCGGAGAAGCACAAGCGAGTACCGAATCGCTAATTCACGGAGGACAGGCAGCGCATCCGATCCTCCTAGCTGGCCGAGTGAACGCGCATCCAACTGCAGAAACACGTGAATGGTCAGCGACTCGGCCGCCTTCTTATCTGCAAGCAGCCTCAGACAGAGTGTGTAAACGCGCCCGGCGTATTGGCGATAGACGGACTCCAGGCGGGAAACGTATGACTCGGCGTCCCGTTCCGTAGGGCCAACATTCTTCGCATTCTTTTCTTCGTCTTTCACGGTCGCCATTAAACTTCTCCTGCGACAGACTATGGAATGACGCTACCCGCGCGACCCCCGTGTATGGCCGCGCAGGGCTTGCGCCTAGTATTCGACCCGCTCGCGCTCAAACCAGCCGTAGAGCATCGGCAGGATGAGCAGCTTGAGCACTGTCGAGACAATCAGCCCGCCGATCACGACGGTCGCCAGAGGGCGTTGCACCTCAGCGCCAGCCGACGTGGCAATAGCCATCGGAACGAAGCCGAGACTGGCGACGAGCGCCGTCATCAGGATCGGACGCAACCGGGCGTCGGCGCCCTCCTTTACCGCGTGCTCTAGCGATCGCCCCTGATCCCGGAGTTGGTTGATGTAGCTCACCATCACGACGCCGTCCAGAACCGCGACTCCGAACAACGCGATGAAGCCGACGCCCGCCGAGATCGAAAACGGCAGCCCGCGCAAATAGAGCGAAAAGACGCCGCCAATAACCGCAAGCGGGATGCTCGTGTAGATGAGCAACGCCTGCTTGATCGAGTTGAACATCGTGAACAGCAGCACGAAGATCAAAAACAACGCTAGCGGCACAACGATCAAAAGACGCGCCGACGCGCGCTCTAAACTCTCGAACTGGCCACCCCAACGTATGTAGTACCCGCTGGGAAGCTCAACTTGCTTTTCGATTGCGGCCTGCGCTTCTTTAACGAAGCTCGCAATATCGCGCCCGCGAACATTAAGCTCGACCACTATGCGCCGGCGGGTGTCTTCCCTTGAGATTTGAGCAGGCCCTTCCACTGTGGACACCTCGGCTAGTTGCGATAGCGGAACGCGGACGCCCTTCGGCGCCGGTACGAGCAAGTCCTTGATTGTGTCTATGTCCTTGCTCGTTTCATCGGTCAGGCGGACTACAAGGTCGAATCGCTGCTCGCCCTCGTAAACCAAACCAGCCGGTTTGCCTGCGACTATTGACTCGACAAGATTGTTTACGTCTTCGACGTTGATGCCGTATCGGGCAATCGCCGCGCGGTCGGGCTTTATCTGAAGCTGCGGCAGCCCTGACACCTGTTCAGCCTTCACGTCCTCCGCTCCGGGTATCTTGTTCACCACGCGAACGATTTGATCTGCCTTCTGCTTCAACGTATCAAGATCGTCACCGAAGAGTTTTATCGCCACATCGGAACGGACGCCCGAGATAAGCTCGGACACGCGCAGCTCGATAGGTTGCGAGAAGCTGAAGATGGCGGTTGGAACGTTCTCTTCCAGTTTCTTTGACATCTTCTCAACTAGCTCTTCTCGAGTGTGAGCGCTTGTCCATTCGGCTGGAGCTTTCAATTCGACCAGGACGTCGCTCTTATCAATACTCTCCGGATCGGTTGCCACTTCGGCGCGGCCGGTCTTCGAGACCACCTTTGTCACTTCAGGAAAGCTGCGCAGCACTCGCTCGACCTGCGTGGCGATTGCGATAGATTCGGTAAGCGACACGCTCGGCAACCGCTGTACCTGAACAGCAAGAGACCCTTCCTCCAATCGCGGGATGAACTCCGCGCCTAAGAATGGGAAGAGTATTCCACTTGCGATCACCAGCGCCGCCGCCACGGCAAGCGCTCGTTTTCGATTTTCCATAACGTAGATCAGCGCAGGCCGATACCACCGTTTCGCATAACGGATCACCGGGCTTTCTTTCTCTGAAACAGGTCCGCGCAGCAAGAATGTCATCGCCGCAGGCACGTAGGTCAGCGACAGAATGAGCGAGCCGACCAGCGCAAAGACCACGGTGAGCGCCATCGGCTTGAACATCTTGCCCTCTATTCCGGTCAAGCTGAGGATCGGCAGGTAAACGATGGTTATGATCGCTACGGCAAAGACGACTGGGCGGCCGACCTCCATGCAGGCTTCGAGAATCGTGCGTTCGGGAGGCTCGCGCGAACCTGCGTGCTGCGCTTCGGCGCGCCGGCGCACGACGTTTTCGACCACGATCACCGCGCCATCCACGATCAATCCGAAATCGAGGGAGCCGAGACTCATCAAGTTTCCCGACACGTTGAAGACGCGCATCAGTATCGCGGCAAAAAGCATAGAGAGAGGGATGACAGTGGCGACCAGAAGCGAGCCGCGCCAGTTGCCGAGCAGCAGGATCAGCACGACGATCACCAGAAGTGCCCCTTCGATAAGGTTCTTTGCTACAGTGGAAATCGTGCGCTTGACCAGCTCCGTGCGGTCGTAGAACGGGACGAGCTGAACGCCTTTCGGCAGAGTCTTTTTGATCAGCTCAACGCGCTCTTTTACGCGCTCAACTACGGCGCGTGAGTTCTCGCCTTTGAGCATCATGGCGATGCCCGCTACAATCTCGCCTTCGCCGTCTGTAGTAACGGCGCCCTGCCTTACGGTCGCCCCCACCACGACCTCGGCGAGGTCACGAACATAAATCGGTATGCCTTCCTTTCCCGTCTTAACAACGATGTTTGAGATGTCATCGGCTGACTGCACAAGCCCAATGCCGCGCAGCAGGTACTGCTCCGCGCCGTGCTCAATGTAAGCGCCGCCCACGTTCGCGTTGTTGCGCGCCACGGCGTCAAGAACGTCGCGCAGTCCCAGTTCATAAGCCTGGAGTTTGGCCGGGTCTATCCGCACCTGGTATTGCTTTTCTAATCCGCCGAAGCTGTTGACCTCGACCACACCGGGCACGCCCAATAGTTGTCTTCGCACGCTCCAATCCTGAATCGTCCTGAGCGCTGTCGCGTCGTAGCCGCTGCCGGGAGCGCCACTCAACTCGTACTGATAGATTTCTCCGAGTCCGGTAGAGATCGGCCCCATCTCTGGCGAGCCAATGTTTTCGGGTATCTGCTCGCGCGCTTGCGAAAGGCGTTCGAGAATAAGCTGACGCGCGAAATAGATGTCCGTCGAATCCTCGAATACTATGGTTACAGCGGACAGTCCGAACTTTGAAATGGAGCGAATCTGCTCTATTCCGGGCAGGCCGCTCATCGCGATCTCGACCGGGAATGTTATCTGGCGCTCGACCTCTACCGGGGCAAGTGAAGGCGCCGCCGTCAATATCTGGACCTGAACATTCGTCACATCAGGCACCGCATCTATGGGTAGCCGCTGAAGGCTGTATATTCCAGCGCCAATTAGGATCGCCACCATCAACAGGACGAGGACGCGTTGTGAAACGGCAAAGCGAATGAGGCCATTGATCATCGATGTTTCCTATTCCTCCCCCAGAGATTTCTTCATAAGCTGCGTCTTGAGTGCGAAGCCGCCCTTAGTGACCACGCGATCGCCTATGGCGAGTCCGCTCAGCACTCTCCGGTAGCCTTCGACCGCACCGCCGAGTTGAACGTCGCGCACCTCGAAATGCCCGGGCTCGCCTGCCTTGTTGACGAAGACGACGCTTCGGTCACCAATGCGCTGGACTGCTTCATCAGGAATTACAAGCTCTTGGCTCTCTGCCGTACCTGTTCCCGTTTGGAATCCAACCTCGACGAACATGCCGATCTTCAGCCGCTCACCTGGATTGGCAATCTCAACGCGCACGCGACCTGTTCGCGTTTCCTCGTTAAGCGCGGTGTCTATGTAAGTGACGCGGCCGGAGATTGTGTTTTCTCCCAGTGCGGCGGAACGAATATCGGCGGGGGTGCCCACGCGCAGAGCGTTGACTTGCCCTTCTGGTACGTTAGCGATGACCCAGACGGTCGAGATGTTCGATACCGTCAGTATCGGTTTGCCCACTTCTATGCCGGCGCCTGTGTTGACCGAACGCTCAGTGACAGTGCCAGAGAGGGGGGCGCGCAATGCGACGAGCGAAGTGTCGTGCGAAGATTTTATATCACTGCTTTCCGACAGGTCTGCCCCAAGCGCGCGCAGGCTATTGCGAAGGTGTAAGACCTCTACTCGGGCAGTGTCAACTTCCGATCGTGCCTGCTGCACGTCGCGGTTGATAGATATGTTGCTCTGATAGTCATAGTCAGCTTTGGCGGTCTTGTATGCAGCTTCGGCGGAAACAAGGTCTTTACCTGCGCCCGCGCCCAACTCGATAAGTCGCTGCGTGCGGCGTAGTGTAGCTTCGGCTTCATCAAGCCGGGCCTTCGCCTGTATTACCGCGGCACGGTTTTCCGCGCGCTGTACTCGCGCATAGTTTTGCTCGGCGAGTGTAAGGCGGGTTTCTGCTTCGTGAAGCTTGCCGTGCATTTCGGCAACTTCAGGACTCGATACGATTGCAAGGACTGCACCTGCCTGCACGTGGTCGCCGAGTACGACGTTCACGCGCTCGACCCGGCCAGACACCAGCGGAGTCACTTGCTGGGTCTGCTGCTGGTTCGCTTCGACAGCGCCGGTCACTCGCAACAGCGCTACGGCGGGCCGCTCGGTCACACTGACGATCTCAATACCGGCGGCGGCAAGGGTTGTGGGAGACAACACAACTTCATTGCCTGCCTTCGCATCCTCTTCGGCGTTATTGTTTTCCGCAACCGCGTTTCCCTGCCTCTTACTTGCGCTTTCGTGCCTTGGCCATAAGAACAGCGCTAAGACGCCCAACAAAACAGCCGTCCCTACGATGATCAGCAGGTTACGGTTGCGGGAGGAGACCCGCCTGTTGAGAACGTTCCGCGCACTGTCAACGCGTTCGCGTATGGAATCATCCTTTTCGTCTGTCATTCGTTTCCTCACTATGGCTTGGCGCCTATTGCCGATTGAAGATCAGCGAGAGAGCGGTAGTATTCGGCCAGCGCCTCAGTAAACTCGCGCTGGAAGTCGACGAAGCGGCGTTGCTCAGAAAGCAGCTCGGTCACGCGGAATGCGCCTACCTCATAAGCGCCGCGAATCGTTCTGATGTTTTGCCTCGAACGCTCGATAACCCCCTGTTCATAAGTAGCGATCGCATCGCGTGCGGCCTGATATCGCTGGTAAGCGCTTTGAACCTCAGCGCGCACCAGTTGCTCGGTGAACTCGCGCCGCCGCTCCGCTTGTGAAATAGCAAGCTCGGCCTCCGCCTTGGCTCCCTGGTTGCGATTGAACACGGGGAGGCTGATCGAGACTCCAAACGAGAGCAGTTTGTCTTTATCAGTGAGCGCACCAATGGGAGTGTTGTCGAAGACTGAGCGGTTGGTCGTGTACTTGCTGAAAGCAGTCACGTCTGGTGTCGCTTGTGCGCGCGCGAGGCGCAGTCCCGCTCTCGCTGCTTCCTCATTCAGCCGGGCGAGCTTGAGATCGGGACGAGTGCGCAAGGCGATGTCAACCGATGCTTCTATGGAATCTGGAGGCTGAGCAAAAGTAGGAGCCGCTAGTTCTTCTCGCAACCGCAATGGCTCGCTCAGGGGCGTGCCCGTGATGCTCTTGAGCTTGAGCAACGCCGCTTGCAGGCGCCCTTCGACGAGGGCGCGCCGCGCTCGCAGGCGATCAATTTCAACGCGCAGAAGGTTATGCTCAAGTGGGGCTGCGTCACCCTCCGTTACGCGAGCCTCGACTATGCGCGCGGTTTGAATATCAACGTTGCTCAGTTCCTCTGTGATTTGCAGCTCGCGGAGTGCAGCGAGGCTTTCCGCGTAAGAGGCACGAACTTCGTTTGCCAGCCGTCGCTCTCGGTCGGCTATCTCGGCTTCAGCCGCCTCAAGCTCAACTCGCGCAAGGTCAATTCGCCGCTGCCGCTTGCCTCCCAGTTCAAGAGGAAGGGCGAATCCGATGCTCGTCTCGCGTTCGCCAAGCGAGTTTGTAAAGCGTCCGGTTGTCTGCTCGAAATCAATAGTCGGATTTGGCCGAAGACCCGCTTGACGCAACCGAGCCCGCCCGCGCTCTATGTCAAGCCTTACGGCTGCCAGTTCAGAATTTGAGGTAAGGGCACGGCGAACCAGATCATTCGACGAAGCGCCCTGCACTGGATCGGTGTAGCGGGAGAGCGTCGCGCTTGCCGTGCCCAAGGTTTCAGGCGCACGCGGAGCTGATGCTCGATCAAAAACTTGTGATCGCTCCTTACCAAGAGAAATCACGCCCGTCTCGACAGAAGGGTTTTGCCCGTAAGCGACAATGTGTGTTGAGACAAGAGCTATTAGAATCCAGCTCAGTGAATTCGCTCGCGTAGGTTTAGAAAGCATTATGGGTACGACCTCTTTGTTCAATGTCTGTGGATTTTGCCGAAGCGTGCGCATGCTCTCGCTATGCGCTAACAACGGTTGAAGGCGAAGGCTGTGGACCGCGAGCGGCAAGTCTTGCGCGAACGCACGAAGGCGTGCCGCTCAACGGTCAACAGTCCGAACTAACCTTCACCTGGATGTGGAACTAGACGAAACGTGGAGGGTGATACAAGGCTCTTAGTGGAGGTGTCAGTAGACAGTCTTGTTGGAAATCAGCCTCTAGCGACTTGAAGTGAAGCAGCGCAACGCTAAAAGACAAGCCCGGCAAAACATGAGAGCAGCAGCAAAAGCAATCCTCCTCCTCAGTTGAAGAGGGCGTCGCCGGCTGTGTTGGTTGAGAGTCACTACCAATGACTGAGGGTGTTCCTTCGTCAGAGCGTGCCGCTTCATTAACGGCATCAGAGTTTGTAGTAGTCGCTCGCTCGGCAGAGTTTGCGAAGCCGGCCAACTCCTCACAGCACTGGCGCGGCGAGGATATGTCTACGAAGGTAAACAAACCAAAGAAGATCGCTATCAAGCTATACAGCTTGCATTGGGAAATCAATCTTGTGTGCGACCCTAATTGCATATCAGTCCTAAACGCTCAGATAGTATAGCCGTGCCGGAACCTCAATCTCAACTCTTACTAATCTCCCACGGGGGCTGGTGCGATTGACTGCGCCTCGGCGCGCCGGTTTCGCCACTGCGACCACGATCGGGCGACTCTCTCGTGCAGCCCTTCGCTCATTCCATAGAGCGCCGGCAGCGCCACCAAGGTCAGAATTGTTGAAGTGATCAATCCACCAATGAGCGCGATCGCCATCGGTTGCTGAAGCTCTGCGCCCGCGCCCCATCCGATTGCGATGGGAAGCACGCCCAGACCGGCGGCGGCAGCCGTCATCAACACAGGTCGCATTCTCCTGTGCGCTCCAAGGTACAACGCCGTGCGCAGATCGTGTCCTTCGGCACGTAGCTGGTTTATGTACTCGACGAGAATCAAGCCCTTTTGCACAGACAATCCAAAGTGAGCAAGCAAGCCGATGATTGATGAGACATTGAGCGTCGTGCCCGTTATCCACAATGCGATGAACCCACCCGCCAAAGCCAGTGGGATTGTGGCGATTACGAGCAGTGCTTGCCAGATTGATCGGAAGGCGATGTACAGCAACAGGAATACCAACAACGCCGAAACGATGAAGGCCCTTGTAAGTTCGCCTGTCAGCTCTTGCTGACGCTCATAGCCGCCGCCATAACTCATAAAGTAGCCCGGCGGCAGTTTCAGGCCTGCCAATCCTTTCTCTATGTCGGCGACGACAGAACCCACGTCACGACCTTCTACGTTCATTGTTACTTGCACACGGCGCACCTGATCTTCTCGTTTGATACTTGCCGGTCCTCGCAAGACGCGCACCGTGGCGATGTCACTCAAAGGCACCTTTTGGCCTGTTGGTGTATCGATCAATAACCCCGCGAGCTTGTCAGGCGCATCACGATATTCCTCGCGGAGCCGCACGACGACCGGATATTCTTTGAGCTGGTCTTTGATGACGGTCGTGACCTCGCGCCCGCCGAGCAGCGCTTCAATCGAGTTGCCGAGCTCGCCAGGATTGAGACCGAACCTCGACGCTCGGTCTCTGTCAACGGCAATGACGACTTGAGGCACGCCCTCCAGTTGTTCCAACCGCACATCGACGACGCCCGGAACCTTTTCAACAATGTCTTTAACTTGCGCTCCCTTTTGTGCGAGCGTATCAAGGTCGCCCCCGAATACCTTTACAGCGAGCGCGGCTGACGTTCCCGATATGGATTCGTCTATACGCATGTTCAAAGGCGAGGTTATGGACGCTGCTACCCCAGGCACCTTCTTCAATTGTTCACGCACCCATGCTTCAATCTCCGGGATGGTATGCTTGCGCTCCGAGCGCGGCACAAGTTGAATAATGTGCTCCGCCGTAGTGACGGGCATCGGATCTTCCGACCTTTCTGCGCGGCCAGTCGGCTGAACGATAGCCGCGATGTCCGGCCCGCCTTCGAGTACCTTTGTTACTTGAGACGCTACGCGGTCGGTTTCGGCAAGGCTCGTCCCCAACGGAGTGTTCATCTGCAAGAGCAAAGCGCCCTCATCCATCTTTGGGAGCAACTCCGTGCCTAGGAACGGAAGGAGCACGAGCGACAGAACGAATATTCCCGCCGCTACAGCAACAGCTCTTATCGGGCGTCTGAGCGAACCGTGCAGGACGGGTTCGTAGACTCTTTCACATTTTCTCGCGAGCCAGCTTTCCTCCTTGAGCCGTGGTGCAACTTTGCGAAGGAGGGTATAGCAGAGTGCCGGCGTCAGAGTTAGAGACAGGATTAGCCCGACCGCCATCAGCACGACGACTGTAGTAGCGAAGGGCGCGAGAATTTTGCCCTCAAGCCCCGATAGAAAGAGCAATGGCAAGAAAACGACGATGATGATCGCGGTCGAGTAGGCGGCAGGCCTTCGCACCTCGCTTGCGCCGCGAAGCGTAGCTTTGAGCGCGTCAGTAGGATTCTCTTTCAGATGGCGAAAGATGTTTTCGGTATCGACTATCGCCGCATCGACCATGATGCCCAATCCGACCGCCAGACCGCCGAGCGACATTATGTTGAGCGTGACGCCGAAAGCGCGCAGGAAAATGAAACTGATTACAACCGCCACCGGGATCGTGATCGCGGCGATTAGTGTAGAACGGACGTTCCCAAGAAATAGAAAGATGATGAGCACAACTGCTGCGCCTCCGACCAGGAGCGCCTCTTCTAGCGTCTTCGTTGCGACGTGGATCAACTCAGATTGGTCAAAGACCGTCACCATCGACACGCCATCGGGCA
>JBGQGO010000113.1:0-12673 GCA_041497455.1 Blastocatellia bacterium
AGTGCCGCCCCGGAATGCTTGCGTCACAACCGCGTCTAACTTAAGAATTCTTGGTAGTGGGTCAGTTTGAGTTCAGAGTACAATCTTCAGCTTGGTCTTCGGCCGCAGGTATGTCAGTGGCAAGCTGAAGCTTGTACTCTGAACTCAAACTGACCCACTACCGAATTCTTACTTCTTGACATTCTTGGTTCTGTAAGAAATATTGTCGGAGTTCTTCCTTAGTCATCAGGTTGCGAAACTTACACTGGACGGAAGCGGTTTCCGCTTCGGATGATACCCTCTCATCTTCCGCCGAAAGGGAGTAGCGCATGTCAGGTCCGACTGTTTTCATTAGCTACAGCCACAGAGACAAAGACCTGCTCGGACCGCTGGTGGCTCAGCTCAAGACGCTCCAGCAAGCCAGCCTCCTGGAAGTCTGGGATGACACCCGCATCGACGCGGGAGACAAGTGGTATCCAGAAATCGAAGAGGCGATGAAGCGAGCCGCGGTGGCTGTCTGCCTCATTTCGGAGTGGTTCCTGTCGTCAGACTTTTGTACCAAGCAAGAGGTTCCCTTCCTCTTGAAGCGCTCGGCTGATGACGGGTTGCTAATCGTTCCCGTGCTCCTGAGCGAATGCGTATGGGAAGCACATCGATGGTTGAAAGAGACCCAGATGCTGCCGGGCGAAGGGCAATCGGTCCGCACTCATTTCCCGCAAAACCCGGCGGCTGTTTTCGTGCGAGTCGCCAAACGGATTTACGACAAGCTCAACGATCCAAGCTACCAGCCGCCCACTCCGCCTCCGGTCTGGCTTCCGCTCGCCCCCGGCTGCATCGACCTCACGCGCTTGCCGGAAACTGGTTCGGCGCTCTTTGGTCGCGACGCAGAGCTGAAACTGCTGGATGAAGCGTGGACTTCGCGAGAGCAGACAGGCGCGTCACCGATCCGCGTGCTCGCTTTCACTGCGCATGGCGGCGTCGGTAAATCAACGCTCGTCAACCACTGGCTCGCGGAAATCGCGCGCGACAATTATCGAGGCGCGACACGGGTGTTCGGTTGGTCGTTCTACAGCCAGGGTGTTCGCGATCAAACGGCAGCCAACGCCGACAGCTTTATCGACGCGGCGTTGCGCTTCTTCGGCGACTCTGATCCTACTGCCGGCTCGGCTTGGGACAAGGGAGGGCGTCTGGCAGGGTTGATCGGTGATCAACGAACGCTGGTTGTGCTGGATGGCATGGAGCCGTTGCAGTCTTCGCACGAATTCGAGCGTGGGAAGTTGCGCGACCCCGCGCTTGAATCGCTGCTGCGCGGCCTGGCGCGGCATTCGGAAGGGTTGTGCCTCATCACAACGCGCGAGGCCTTGCCCGACTTGGCTGGACGGCCGGGAGTTGAGACTCGCGACCTGGAACAAATCACGACGCAAGCGGGACGGGCGTTGTTGCGGACGGCGCGAGTCGTGGGCACGGATGCAGAACTGGAAACGTTAGCCGAGCGGTTCGGCCCGCATGCGCTGGCGGTGTCGCTGCTCGGTGTGTATCTGTACGGACAGCCTGGCCACGGCATCGGACCGGCGCAGGCGCTTGAGCAACTGCCCGGCGACAAGCCCATCGATCGTGTTCTCGCAGGCTTCGAGCTATTGCTGGGTGAGAGCCCGGAACGCGAGGCGATGCGGCTGCTGGGTTTCTTTGATCGCCCGGCAGACGCAGGTTGCCTTGGGGCATTGCGGCAGGCTCCCGCCATCCCAGGCCTCAACGAACGACTGGCTGACTTGCCTGATGCTGAGTGGGATCGAGTGCTGGACCGGCTGGAAACGTTGCGGCTCATCCATGTGCTGGAAAGCGAATCGGGCCAGCGGTTCGTCGATGCCCATCCGCTCATCCGGGAACATTTTGCGCAAGTGTTAAGGGAAGAGGCGGCATGGCGCGAAGGTCACCGACGTCTCTACGAACACCTCTGCGCGAGCACGCCGGACAAAGAAGAGCCTACGCTGGAAGATCTTCAACCGCTCTACCAAGCCGTGGCTCACGGCTGCCAGGCGGACTTGCAGCAGGAGGCGTGTGACGAGGTCTACTTCGCGCGTATCCTACGCAGGCAAGAAGCCTACAGCACGCGTAAACTCGGCGCGTTCGGTTCCGACTTGGGAGGCATAGCCTGCTTCTTCGAGCAACCGTGGGGTCGCGTCTCGACAAAGCTCACGAAAGCCGATCATGCTTGGCTGCTGAGTGAAGCCGCCTTCTGCTTACGCTCCTTGGGTCGGCTGACCGAGGCCCTTGAGCCGATGCGGGCTAGTATGAAGATGGGCGTCCCGGCGGAGGACTGGCTCAACACTGCGCGTCGCGCCAGCAATCTTAGTGAGCTCGAACTCACGCTGGGCGAAGTGGCCGGGGCGGAGCACGACGGCGCGCAGTCCGTAACCTTCGCCGACCGCAGCGGCGATGCGTTTTGGCGGATGGCCACACGCACGGCCCACGGCAACGCCCTGCACCAGGCGGACCGCCTGACCGAGGCGGAGACGCTCATCCGCGAGGCCGAGCAAATGCAGAAGGAACACCAGCCCGCTTACCCGCTGCTCTACGGCTTTCCAGGCTTCCTGTATTGCGACCTGCTCCTCGCCGCCCCCGAGCGCGCCGCGTGGCGGATGGGGAAGCAGTCAGGAGCCATGAGTCAGGAGTCAGAATTGATTGAAGCGTGCC
Source organism: Blastocatellia bacterium (assembly GCA_041497455.1). GTDB lineage: Bacteria > Acidobacteriota > Blastocatellia > UBA7656 > UBA7656 > Onstottus_A. Next base: position 2,674 of record JBGQGO010000113.1, read on the forward strand.
ACGCCGTCTCCCAGCGCGCGAAGAAGATGTTCGAGTGGCGGGTGCCCAGCGACTCGCTGCTCGACATCGCCCTCGACCACCTCACGCTGGGTCGCGCCGCGCTTTACGCGGCGATGCTCGAATCCCCCACTGTTCATCTCTCGACTGCCGCCTCCGAAATCAACGCCGCACTGGACGGCCTCCGCCGCGCCGGCACAACGCACCACCTTCCCCGCGCCCTCCTCTCCCGCGCCTGGCTGCGCTGTCTCGAAGGCCGGCTTACCGGCCCTGGCAGCGCGCAGGAGGACTTGGAGGAAGCGTGGGAAATCGCCGAGCGCGGCCCCATGAAACTGTTCATGGCCGACATCCATCTTTATCGCGCCCGGTTGTTTGGGGCCGCCATCTCGCATCCGGGGCCTATTGAGAAGTATCCCTGGAAATCGCCCGAGACGGACTTGGAAGCCGCCGCGACACTCATCGAGTCGTGCGGCTATGGCCGCCGCAAAGAAGAACTCGCCGACGCCAGGCTCGCGCTTCTTGGGTAGTGGTTCAGTTTAGGGTTCGGCAAGCATTATCTCGCTCAATTGCTTCGCGGCTGCAGAGCCCTCCGTTAGGAGGGCCATGTTTATAGAAACCATGGCGTCTTGCGTGCGCCCTCCGCTAGGAGGGCCATGTGGATATTCCGCATCTCGTCGCCACAGCGATTCACATGGCCCTCCTGACGGAGGGCGGTTCCCATTCAGATTGGCCTTCTATGAACATGGCCCTCCTGACGGAGGGCGGTGCCCATTTAGATTGGCCTTCTATAAACATGGCCCTCCTGACGGAGGGCGGTTCCCATTCAGATTGGCCTTCTATAAACATGGCCCTCCTGGCGGAGGGCGAATGTTCAAACTCGAGTCAGCCGTTTCGCGGCTGCCGAGTGTTCGGGATGGTAGATTAACCGCAAACTGGCGAGTTACTCAGAGAACTACTCCTCACGTTATCGCCGATGACGCCTTGAGGAGTGACTTCGCGATGAGCTGCCGCGATGGTTCGACCGAACGGATGGTGTCGCTCGATAACGGCCAATCCTGCCGTGGCGGCCTCGCGAGGCGCGCACAGTCTTGGGGATCTTGACCCTTTGGCCTTTGCGCAACTCGCCGCGCGTCGATATGCGATTCAGCCTGGCGAGTTCCTTCACTGACACTCCAGATCGCCTGGCGACTGAAGCCAGAGTGTCGCCTCGCCTTACCTGATAAGAAGCAAGCTGAACCCGGTAGTTGCTACGGTAGCGCTCGGCGATCTCCTCGGTCGGAACCGTGATCTTGCGCACTCGCTTTTCTTCGGGCAGGTCGGCGTAGGCGACCTCGAACTGCTTCTTCATTCCCTTTGGCAGCTTGAGCGTGTAGCGTTCGCCTGCCGGCGACGTGCCGCGACGCAGCTCCGCGTTCAAATCCTGGATCGACTCATAGGGCACGCTGATCAGGTCGGCGACGACTTTTAGATCGGTCTGCGCGGGAACCTCGAAAGTGTCATAGTTCAGCGGAAGGTCCGGCGTCACATCAAAGCCGTAGCGCTTCTGATTCTTGCTGATGATGATGATCGAAAGAATGCACGGCACGTAGTTGCGGGTTTCCTGCGGCAGCAGTCCTCGTTTGTAGAGTTCCCAGAAGTCGGCGTAGCCACACCGGGCGACCGCGCTGTCCACTCGATTCTCGCCCGAGTTGTAAGCCGCCATCGCGAGCAGCCAATCGCCCGCGAAATGATCGTGCAGCCAGCGGAGATACCTTGCCGCGGCGCGCGTGGATTTCTCGGGTTGTGACCGCTCATCTATCCACGTCGTCTGCGCCAGCCCGTAGCGCGTGCCGGTCGAAGGAATGAACTGCCAGATGCCCTTTGCCGCGGCGCGCGAAAGCGCGGCTGGCTTCCAGACGGATTCGGCCTGGGCGAGCCACATCAGGTCCGCGGGGACGCGCTCTTCCTTGAAGATCTTCTCGACCATCTGACGATAACGGCCCGAGCGTTGAAGCCCAACCTCCATCGTGGAATGTCCGCGCCCGGCAACGAAGAAGTTGATGAACTGAAACACGGGCGGCGCTACCGCAAACTCGAAATCGTAACGGCCGAAGATCTTCACCCCATCGGGCGTGACCATACTGAGTTCGGCTTCTTTGATTTCCGATACTTCGTCGAGCACTGACGGTTCCGCCACCTCGGGCCGGTCCGCTGCGTCGTGAACGTCTCCGGCTTGGGCTTCGTGCTTGTGGATTCGATCGAGAAGTGCGCGGTAATAGGTGGCGAGCTTTGTGTCGGTCTTCAGGTCAATCCCTGACTGCAAAACAGTGTCGAGCGCATTGTCGAACATCTTGCGAGCGATGTCGGGCAGGCCCTTCGAGAAAGCTTCCTCGCCTCGGAGAAAGCTCTCCTCCGCGCGGTCGATGATTGACTGAGTAGTCGTGGATGAGACCGGCTGCGGTGATTGACCAAGGGCTTGTATTGGTCCCACGGTTCCGATTAGCAATAACGAAAGGAGTAGAACGACGACAACACGACTCGCTTCTCTTGCTAGTCTCATCTGTGAGGTTACCTTCCTGTTCTCAATCTCGGGATGAAGTCGCGGCTTAGGTGACCCGCTTTGATCGCCTCCGTCACCCAAGGGCCTAAGGCCGCAGTCCCACAAATTCTGTTCTTCAATCCTGTCCGAGTGCGGCTTTTATATCACGCTAAACACAGGTAGTCAATGAGAGACCGGGCTCGCAACAGAATTGAAACAATTGGGTGGCTTTGCAGATTTCCCGTTGCACTGTACACGCCTAATAGTGGCTGTCGAGCGCTTCGGAACCTCCGCGCTACAGAAGTGCCGCCTTCAGCGCCTGGCGAACCGAATCAACGAACACGAAGTTGATCTCCTTCTGCAGCTCCTTGGGGACCTCTTCCAGATCGCGGCGGTTCTGCTGAGGCAACACGATCGTGGTCACGCGAGCGCGGCGCGCCGCGAGAACTTTTTCCTTGATGCCGCCGACCGGCAGAACATTCCCGCGCAACGTTATCTCGCCGGTCATCGCGACTGATCGCCTCACCGCTTTGCCTGATAAGGCAGAGACCATGGCTGCGGCAAGGGTCACGCCTGCGGAGGGTCCGTCCTTGGGGATCGCGCCTTCGGGCACGTGCACGTGGATGTCGAACTTGCCGAACTTCTCGGGATCGATGTTTAACTCCTCGGCGTGCGCCTTTGCCCACGAAAGCGCGGCTTGCGCCGATTCTTTCATAACGTCGCCCAATTGACCTGTGAGCTGTAGTGAGCCTTTGCCGGCAGTCAGCAACGCTTCGATGAACAGCACGTCGCCGCCAGCGGGCGTCCACGCGAGCCCGGTCGCTACGCCGACCTGATCCTTCTTGAGCACCTCATCGGGATAAACGTGAGAGATTCCGAGAAACTCATGAAGGTTGTTGATGGTCACGCGAACGAGCAAGTCGCTTCCTTCAGCAACCCGCCTCGCTACTTTCCGGCATACGCCGGCGATCTCGCGTTCGAACTGCCGCAAGCCCGCTTCGTGCGTGTATTGCAGGATGATGCCTTTGAGCGCCGAGCGGCTGATCGTCAGATGGCGAATCGTTATGCCGTGCGCGTCCATCTGTTTGGGAATGATGTGGCGCCGAGCGATTTCGACTTTCTCCTCTTCGGTGTAGCCCGCCAGCCGGATGACTTCCATCCTGTCTCGCAGCGCCGGGTGGACGGTGTCCAGCATGTTCGCCGTCGTCATAAACATCACGTTCGACAGATCGAACGGCACGCCTAGATAGTTATCGCGGAACGAAAAATTCTGTTCAGGATCGAGCACCTCGAGAAGCGCTGACGACGGATCGCCTCGGAAGTCCGCGCCGACCTTGTCGATCTCGTCGAGCATGATCAGCGGGTTGTTCGTTCCGGCTTGCTGAATGGATTGAACGATTCGGCCGGGCATCGCTCCAATGTAGGTTCGTCGATGGCCGCGAATCTCAGCTTCATCGTGCAAGCCGCCCAAACTGAGCCGTTGGAACTTGCGGTTAAGCGCGCGGGCGACCGAGCGGCCCAGACTGGTCTTTCCGACGCCCGGTGGTCCGACCAGACAGAGTATCTGGCCTTTGAGCTTCTCTTTCAGCTTGCGTACCGCGAGCGTTTCGATGATTCGCTCTTTGACCTTTTCCAGCCCGTAGTGATCTTCGTCGAGTATCGTCTGGGCGCGCTTCAGGTCCAGGTTTTCCTCGGAAGCCTTGGACCAGGGCAGCGCAACCATCACATCGAGGTAGTTGCGAAGCGTCGCCGCTTCGGCCGCGTCGGGATGCATGCGTTCGAGCTTCTTGATTTGCCGCTCGACTTCCTCCTCGACGGGTTCGGGCAGCTTGGACTGAAGCATTTTCTCGCGGTACTGAGTTATCTCCTCGCCCAGTTCAGTGCCTTCACCCAACTCGGTCTGAATGGCCTTGAGCTGCTGGCGCAGATAAAACTCACGCTGGCTGCGATCAATCTCGCCTTTGGCCTGGGTGTTGATCTCCTGCTGAACCATCAGGACGTTGATCTCTCGGGCGAGCAGCTCGTTGACGCGGTGAAGCCGCTCAGAAGGGTTGAGCTTCTCGAGCACGCTTTGGGCGTCGACGACTTTGAGCTCTAGGTTGGAGGCGGCGACATCGGCGAGACGGCCTGGGTCTTCGAGGTTGGCGACGATGGCCATCACCTCGCCCGATATGTTCTTGCCTAGCGTGATCGCGCGTTCGAGCGAAGCTCGCACGTTGCGGATGAGCGCCTCCAACTCGAGCTCATCCGCATCAGGCTCAGTGTCGGCGAGCGGCAGTATATGCGCGAGCAGATGAGGGAGGTTCTCGTCGAAGCGCGTAACGCTGGCGCGAGCGAGCCCCTGCACAAGGATGCGAATGCGGCCGTCGGGCATCTTGAGCATGCGCATTATCGAAGCGGCGGTTCCGTGGTTGTAAAGATCACGGCCGGTCGGCTCCTCTTTTTCGAGGTCGCGCTGGGCCACGAGCATGATCATTCGGTTCTCGGCGAGAGCTTGCTCGACGGCTCGAATAGAACGCTCACGCTGCACGAAAAGCGGCACGATCATGTAAGGAAAGATGACGATGTCGCGAAGCGGCAAGACGGGAAGCGAATCAGGCAGCTTGAGCTGCTCGTCTGTCTGTTCGATTTGGATTTCTTCGGGTTCGATTAGTGATGACATAAGTTGATGGACAATTCTATTCCTGTTCTAGCATGCGTAGCGTCTTTTCGTTTTGTGGAAACTCTCGCCATCGATGATTCTAGCATTGACCCAGCTTGTGAAGTCCAACGAGATTGGCCCCTGCGTTCACGGCCCTATCAACACGGCCCGCCCAAAATAAGTCAGAGGCTTCATTGTAAGAAGTGATGATCTATTCTCCAGTCCGTGATAGGTTCAGCGTGAGCAGGAGAATATCAGGGGAAGGAAGCTGACGAGACAGATGCCGACAAACTCAAAGCAACGCGCGCCTTCGGCGTTCGGGCCGCGCGCTGCTTCAACGAGGAACTCAGACGGCGCGAAGCCGGGCAAGCGGCGAAAGCGACGCAAGGACACCGCACCACATCTCTCAGAGAAAGCCAAAAAGCTCGCATTGAAAGCGTTTCGCCTCACCTATGAGGCACATCACGGTAAAAGCCCATAATGCCGACCCACACCTTCGACAGCTCAGTCATCATTGCCCATCGGGTTCGTGAGCTTCCAAGGGATTCTCGTCGCCACTGCGACTTAACCCGCTGAGCATAAGGCGTTCGTTTAGAGCCTGTCGTGTTCAGCCGGTTCGACATCGGGGACTTGAGCCAACACCTTTAGCGCCTCATCCCAACTGCCGCGACGGGCGCGTTCCGCTATGTAGTCTTTCGTGAGCCAAGCGGATACTTGTGCCGCTAACGCGATAGCCACAAGGTGGTCAACGGTTATGCTTTCACGTTCGGCGAGCAACTTGACCTGGTTGTAAAGCGACTCGGGGATCTGTGTTTCCCATCCGTTGCAAAAACTCTTTCGGCGTAGCTAACGCGATGCCAAAGTGTGTTATGCCTAAGACTCATTCAACGCTTCTTCCGTGGGATTCCATTCGGCGATTTTGAAATCCTCTTCAGTGGACACTCTGCCCGTTCCTGAATTACGGAACTCACCGTAAACCAAGTAGCGCGCTTCACCCTTCGGTTCGAACACTGCCAGCCTGTCTGCGAGATACTTGATGAGTTGGAGTTGCTCTTCAAACGATAAGCCTTGAACTTGATTGATGGCTGCTTGTAATTGGTCGGTAGCCATTCTCAATGATCCTTTGCCGAACTTGACGCGAGATATTTTACTCTTATCGGCGTTCGGTTGCACACTCGACCACGTGTAGGTTCGGAAAACACTTGCTGCGATGTGGTTAACGTGGCACCAGTTCAATAGGTCCCTGCTTCGAGGAGTAATAGGCGACAGGTCGATCACTGACGAGAATCACGTTTCCAAGCCGACCACGTTTTGCCCTCCATTCTGGCCGACTCAGGACGGCTCGCAGTGCTTCCGGAATTTCCAAGGCGTGCTCAGCCGGCAGCTTCAGGCAAATCACACAGTAGTCAGGGCTCGCCGGAATCTTCCTCCAGAAATGACGGTGATTGATTGTCACGAAGGTAGGTGCGCTTAGTTGGCGCAGCAAAACCGGAATTGCCTCGTCAGGCACCGTGGTGCGGGGGCGTACATCTATGATGCGGATGACCTTTCCCTTGTACCAACGCTCTATGCCGCGAATGATCCGTGGATCGGCGAGTTGCTCGTCGAGCACGATCATGCATAACTCTCTTCATAGTCATAGAGTGACGCAAGCTCAACTGCTTCATGCACTGCTGCCACCGGAATGCGATAGTTGCGTGCGATCTGCGTCGGACTGTCTCCACGCTTCAAAAAGCCGATGATGTGCAGCGCGTCAAGCCTATGATATTTGATCGTGGGGCGGCCGCCGCAAACGCCAGGCGCAGCCACGATGTACTTGCCGAGAGGGTAATACTCGTACGGCTCGCCGCCACGAATCTCACGCACTAGCTTCAGGTTCGTTCGTGCTTGTTCTTTGGGAACTCTCGCGGCCATGGTTTGATTTCCTTCATCGCCAATTCTAGCACAGGTTCATCGACGATAGACGCGATTAAGCATAACGGAACGGAGTATACGTGACGGACTGTGGGTACACGCTAAAACCTTCGTCTCTCCGGCGCATCTCATATAGTATCGTTGGCGACCCTTGAAGGATGAGCGCGATGATCTCCTTAGATGCCAATGGCATGGCAGCACCGAAGTAGATGCCTGTGAGTGCAGCATAATGATATCCGTACGGTCGGTTTGCCTCTTTGTGACAGAGACGCCATTCTTCCTCGTAGCTCCAGCACTGTGACTTGGTTAGCACCATCACTTCAAACAGATCATCCTCCTCAGAGTTCGTCATTATGTGGATTGGATTGAGTGACGGCATCTCGCCGCTGTATTTAACCGGGCGGGATCTGGAGAATGGCTCGATCGTTCCGTCGAACTCCAGGCAAAAGCCCCTGTGGCCATCCGCATAGTGAGACCACATGAGGAGGTCGTCGTTCTTGACGGAGAAGCAAGCCACGCCTCGTTGCTCGGATAGAATGCGTCTATTCTCGTTGAACACATTTTCTGAACCGCGCGCTACCTCGACGCGGAATCTGTTATTTGGTACACCGCCGGTCAGGTACTTGGCGTCGTACGCTGTCGGACTGGGAGCATCGTGGGACCGGCAGTGGTCGAAGAGCTTCCTGAGATCGGAGTCAGAAAAAGTTTGAACTGCTGAGATCGCGCAGTCATACGGATCGTTGAAATGGGCCGGCGCAGAGAACCAAATCTGCCTACTCTTAAGGTTTTCAAGGGCCTTGGTCGAATAGGGCTGGTATTTGTAAAGGTGCGTCGGCACCTGCACTGTTTGGGCCATCTCACTTCACCCGACCCGTCCGAACCAGTGAGCGAAGCTCGCTCATAAACTCGGACACATCCTTAAAATCGAGATACACCGATGCGAAACGGACGTAAGCTACTTTGTCGAGCTCTTTAAGCCGCCGCATTATCAGCTCGCCTATTTTTTCAGTCGAGCGCTCTTTCTCGCGCGACTCCTGTACGTACTTCTCGACCTGATTCACGAGCGCTTCGATTTTTACGGTTGGGATGGGCCGCTTTTCACAAGCCTTCATTATTCCCGAGAGCACCTTCTCGCGGGAGAACGGCGCGCGAGTGCCGTCTTTCTTAACGACCATATACGGTATCTCATCGATTCGCTCGTAGCTGGTGAAGCGGCGCTCACATTTCAAACACTCGCGGCGACGGCGTATCACGTCGCCCTCACGGCTCTCGCGCGAATCGACGACTCTGTCTTCCAGATGCAAACAAAACGGACACTTCATAGGATTCTCTCTTTAGCGTGGATTATCAGCCTCGTGCCGCCAGCACCCCTTCGTTATCCTGCTTATGCGGCGGGACAGGTTGGTCAGCTTTGTCCTCGCCGCGCTTCTCTTCCCCGATGCGTCTCAACCGGTCAAGTGACAGGCCTTCCTTCACGAGGTAATACATGCCGAAGACTGTCGCCGGAGTGAAGATGACAAGATGCAAGATTATCGCGACCGAAGCTGCCTTGTTCTGTTCGACTCCGAGGAACGCGAGCGCCGCAGCCGTGGCAGTGTGGAACGGACCGGTCGCGCCGCCAGGCGTTGGAACCACCGAGCCCAACATCGAAAGCCCCATCACAAAGACAGCGCCGGTGAAGGGCACGTCTGCGTATGGAATCGCAAACGCCCGGACCACCAGCAGGTGTGCAACAGCGACCATCAGCCAGAGCAAGACCGTGTACGACACTGTGACGGTGAGGCCGCGAGCATCGTGCAACACCGCAAGGCCCTCTGAGATATGCCGCAGCAGGCTCATCGCGGCGGCCCCCGCCCTTTGCGGCATCCAGTCCAGCTTTCTTTCAAGATAGGTAAGCGCGCTGTTTCGGCGTCGCCTGAAAGCGGACAGACCGTAAATGCCGGCGGCCGCAGCGACCAGCAACAGGACGCCGGTTACTTTGATCCAGCCAAACAATCGAGTCGCATCAGCGTCGCGAGCGATGTACTCGAAGAAGATGAGATTCACCGCGAAGAAGACGACGACCATCACCATGTCGAACACCCGCTCGATCATAACGGTCGCGTAGCTTGCCGAAGGATGCACCCGCTCTTTGACTGACAGCGCGGCCGGCCGCACTATCATCTCGGCAGCGCGGCCGACGAAGAAGAGCGCCGTGAAGCCAATCATCGTGGCGCGGAATAACGCGCTCAGCGAGGGCCGCGCCATCGGCTCGAGCAGCTCACGCCACCTGAGCACTCTCACGAAGTAGGTGCCGACTAACAAGGCGAGGGCGAGGCCAAGCTGACCCCAGTTTGCCTTGCGCACTTCGATCCAGACCTCGACCCAGTTGAGCTTGTGGGCGAACCAATAGACGAACAGCGCTCCCACAACAAGGCTTAGGATGGTTCTGACCCTTGCGCTCAAAGCGATCCGACACTCCTCGTGTTATACTCGTTCGTGAAATCGAGCGCGGATATCCGAGGCTCTCGATCTCTTTCGCACCTGAAATGCAGCCGCTATGGACTGTAGCGAGCGGGGATTCTAGCACAAAATATCGAGCCTCCGCATGGCAATCGAAGTCCGAGGCGAAGCGGCCGCGGGACAGGTTGAAACATTTTCCGTCACCCTCTCGTTTACGAGGTTGGAAGACTTCACCATAACATTGGGAAGCTAAACGACTAGCTTGCGAGAAGGCGACAGGGTGGGAGCAAAACTCGCGTTGACATCGACCGATGCTGAATTGGTTCAGCGTTGTGTGGAAGGTGACCAGCAGGCCTGGGCGGAAATTGTGCGCCTGTACTCGAGGCGCATTTACAACCTGGCCTACCGGTTCACTTCGAGTCATAGCGCGGCCGAAGACTTGACGCAGGAGGTCTTCATTCGTGTTTATCGCTCGTTGAACCAGTACG
>JBGQGO010000114.1:0-12673 GCA_041497455.1 Blastocatellia bacterium
ATCATAGACATCATCGGCGATCTTGCGCTGCTTGGGATGCCGGTGCTCGGCCACGTAGAAGCTGAGCGCTCCGGTCACGGCGTGCACACCGCGCTTGTGGGGCGCGTGCTTCGCGATGACTCGGCGTGGGAGATCGTCGATTCATCTGCTCTTGAAACCGCGGTGAACGCTTAGCAGGATGTGAAAAAAACCCCAAGAAAGGGCCTCTCCCAGGGGAGTGATGATAATCCCACCCACGGCAGAGACTGTGCTAAAACTCCAGGAATACCACCCACGGCAGTGGGTGGATCGTTCAAGTCCAGCCTACATAGGGCACCCCCGAGATTCCCGTTTTGCCCTCTCTCCCCTCGCGGCGCGAGGGGAGAATCTCCCCTCGCGGCGCGAGGGGAGAGAGATAACCAAAACCGAAGGGTCGGGCCGCCTCGGTTGTCGGCCGCACCTGAACAATCCACCGACTGCCGTGGGTGGGATTCGGGAAGCCGTCGATCGGCCTTCCTGTGTAGGCTGAGTATGAACGAAACCACCAACTTGCGTTGGTGGGATTCGGGAACCCCCGGCCCAGCGTTCCTTGTAGGCCGAGTATGAACGCACCACCAACTGCGTTGGTGGGATTGCACGTGACTTCTTTGTCATCGGCTTTTTCAGCAGCTAGTTCCATCCAATCTTAGGGGAGTTAGACTCGCAAACTTTCTCGTCGGTCAAGTGCCGCGAGTCTGTCACCGCTTCCGTTCTCTGTGCTAACATCCTCTCAAAGTTGAGCGGTCGAGGGGATGGATAAATTTCGAATCATAGGCGGGCGGCCTCTTGAAGGTCGCGTTCAAATCAGCGGGGCGAAGAACTCCGCGCTGCCGTGCATGGCTGCGGCGCTGCTCACGGCGGAGACGATCACTCTTCACAACCTTCCTTACGCGCGTGACATCATCACGATGCGCCGATTGCTCGAGGACCTCGGCTGCCAGATACTGATGCCGGAGTTGAGGACGCTCAAGATTTCGGCGGCGCCCGTAGAAGTCTTCGAGGCTCCCTACGACCTGGTCAAAACGATGCGCGCTTCGGTGCTCGCGCTGGGACCGCTTCTCGCACGTTTCGGCGAGGCGCGAGTATCACTGCCGGGCGGGTGCGCGATCGGGCAGCGCCCGATCGACCTTCACCTCATGGGCTTTGAAAAACTCGGCGCGACGGTTTCGATCGAAGGCGGTGACGTGGTTGCGCGAGCGAAGCGGCTTCAGGGCCGTGAGATTTACTTCGATAAGGTCACAGTAACGGGAACCGAGAACCTCATGATGGCGGCCGCGCTTGCCGATGGGGCGACGGTGCTCAACAACGCGGCGCGAGAGCCTGAAATCGTCGACCTGGCGGAGTTGCTCAACAAGATGGGCGCGCGCATCGAAGGCGCGGGCCTCAGTGCGATTCGCATCGAGGGAGTGGACGAACTCGGTGGCGCGGAACACACTATCATTCCCGATCGCATCGAGACCGGCACGTTTGTTGTTGCCGCCGCCATTACCGGCGGGCGGCTCGACATTGTGAACTGCAATCCGCAGCACATCACAGCCGTGCTGGATAAGCTCGAAGAGACCGGGGTGCGCATCGAACGGCCAAACGCCTTCTCGCTTCGGGTGAGCGCCGGCGATCACGTGAAAGCTGCTGACGTTACCACGCTGCCTCATCCAGGCTTCCCGACGGACATGCAAGCGCAGTACATGGCTCTGATGACGCTCGCTGCCGGCACGTCGGTAATCACCGAAACGATATTCGAGAACCGCTTCATGCACGCGGCTGAGCTTCTGCGAATGGGAGCGCGCATACGGTTGAACGGCAGGCAAGCGGTTGTCGAAGGCGACAGCGGATTGAAAGGGGCGCGAGTTCAAGCGTCGGACTTGCGAGCTTCGGCTTCGTTGGTGCTGGCGGGGTTGGCGGCGCGAGGCGAGACGATTATCGATCGCGTTTATCACATCGATCGCGGATACGAAAAGATCGAAGAGAAGCTGCGCTCGGTCGGCGCCGATATCGAGAGGGTTCGGGAATAGTCAGTAGTCAGTAGTCCGTAGTCCGTAGCCCGTCCTCATTGTTCATCGACTGACTACTGACTACTGACCACGGACCACGGACTACTGACTACGGACCACGGACTACGGACCACGGACTACGGACTTCTTTGCGATTATGTTTGACTCGATTGCAAGGCTTGGTTGATAATTGGCGTGAAGATTAAGACCTATGGAAAACATTGAACAAAGCTGCATCTTCTGTAGCATCGTCGCCGGAGACCTCCCGGCCGAAGTTGTCTATCACGACGAACAGGTTGTCGCTATCAAAGATGCAAACCCACAAGCGCCTGTGCACCTGCTGCTGATTCCACGTGAGCACAATCTCGAGTCACTCAACGACGCCTCAAAGTTAGACGTGTCATTGATGGGACACCTGCTGTATACGGCGGCGAAGGTTGCGAACCAGATGGACATCGCCGAGAGCGGCTATCGAGTCGTGATCAACAACGCCGAGGCGGCCGGTCAGAGCGTTCCACATCTGCACGTCCACGTGCTCGGCGGCCGTCATCTGGCGTGGCCGCCTGGCTGATGACACGTCGGCGGCGAAACCGCAGCCCGCGAGAATCCGAATTCCGTCCTCCGTTGTTAAGAATGGGCATACCAACAAGAGCTTCTCGGCGCTTCTAGAACCTCAATTCCTGAGCCGACTCACCTGCTTTGACGCCTCTACATGCGAGTCAGGCTGGCATTAACCCTTCCCTGAAGCTCGGCTTCATCGAGTGTCTTCAGTTCGCGATCGAAGAGTACGCGGCCAGCGACAACCGTAAGCACGACGTCGGCGCTCATTGCACTGAAGACGATCGCAGCTATCGGGTCGTGCACCGGTGTGTTGTGACTGCGCGAAAGATCGATGGCGATTATGTCGGCCTGTTTGCCGGCTTCGAGCGAACCGGTGTCGCGATCGAGCCGAAGCGCTCGCGCGCCGTCGAGCGTCGCCAGCCTGAGCAGTTGTTCCGCGGAGGGCTGCTTGCAGTCGTGCGACGCGGCGCGGTGAATCAACCCGCAGAATCGCGCTTCTTCTATCAAATCGCAGCGGTTGTTTGAAGCAACACTGTCTGTCCCCAGTCCAACATTCACACCCGCGCTCAACATCGATGTGAGGGGCGCGATGCCGTGACCGAGCTTGGCGTTTGACTTCGGGCAATGCGCAACGCGGGCGTTGTGATGAGCCATCAGCGCGACGTCGTCTTCATCCGCTCGAATGCAGTGCACGAGCAGCGGGCTCGTCTCCAACACACCGAGAGACTCGAAGTACTTGATTGTCGATACACCTGGCGCCCGCCACGCGATGCCCCGATCTCTCAACCCGCGCGCGAATTCGCCTTCCCCGACTAGCATCAATTGGTGTTCGGCTTTTGATTCAGCCGTGTGTATGCACACGTCAAGAGAGTCAGCATGCGCATATTCAGTCACGCGTCGAAACAGATCAGGCGACACCGTGTAAGGCGCGTGCGGCGAGACCGCTGCTCGCACTAGATCAGTTTCGCGCGAGCGCATGTCTTCGATCTTTTCTCTGAGGCCGTCGAGGCTCTTCGAGGCATCGTCTGGATTTGGGCCGAACGCTTCTCGATAAGCGATACCGCGCAGCCCACTTTCGAGGAGCGCCTCAAAAGCCGACGCGCTGTCACCCGTATCCGCAAGCGTAGTTACGCCCGCGCGAATAGCCTCAGCCGCGCCCAAAAGAGCCGACGCCTTCAAGTCATCAACAGAGAGTTGTTCATACTTGGCGTGAGTCAGCTTCACGATCCAATCGCGAAAAGGCAGGCTTTCGAGAAAGCCACGCATCACGGTCAGCTCGAGGTGGCTGTGGGCATTCACGAAGCCGGGCAGGATCGCCGCACGTCCAAGGCTCAACGTCTCAGCGTCTCTGAACTCCGCGTGCGCCGCGGCTTCAAGCTGAGTGCCGACGAATACGATTCGATTATTCTCAACGACAACGGCGCCATCGCGGATGGGTGGAGAGCTGATCGGCAACACCCACTCCGCAGTATAGATTCGCTTATCCATTGGCGATTCGATTAGACAGGAAGCAAAAAGGCAAGTCAACGGGCGGGTGGGACTGCGGTTTCGCCGCGACCGCAGAGCCTTCGGCGCCCGCGATCAGGTGCCCGCGGTTCGTGCCACTAACGGCGTTCCGAGTTGACCAGACGGCAAATCCCGTCGGGGACACGACAATCCTAATCGGGGAGGTGGTCGCCAGCGAACCCTCCAATGAAGCCCAGATCAAACAAGATCTGCAGGGCAATAATATAGTTGACTCAGCAGAGTCGGCGCTATGTTATACGCGGTTTGGGGGTGTATAATGGCCGCCGACTATCCATACGACCGTATTGGTACGGCGTGGCGTCTGTCAGGAGTGTATCCGCAAATGCTGGACATTATTTATCCTGCAATTCTCGATCTGTTTCCCCAACATCTGAGTCCTAAGAGATCGCGAAGCGCGTCTTTTCTCATCTGGTATCTGGAAAATTACTATCGTCTTGATACTCAGGCCGCCGTAGATTCCGTGTGCGATTTTCGTGGCGATAAGGGCGTGGATGGGATTTTTGTGAATGACAACGATAGGACCATCACCATTTTTCAAGCAACAATTATTGAATCCGATACGAAGACCATAGGTGATAAGACCCTGCGAGGCTTCGATGGAACCGTTAATCAATTTCGCAGTGCTGAGACTATACAGCTGCTGTTGGAGTCAAAGCCAAGCGTTCAACTCGCAAGCCTCATTAAGCGGCTGGATTTGGTCAATAAGATCACTACGCACGCATTGCAGGGTGAGTTTTTATGCAACATTGATCAGGACGCAAACGGGGAGGGCGTTCTCACGACCTCGCCCTACCTTTCCTATGTTGGGAAAACCGTGTTGAGCGATACCTATATTTCCGATACACGCGATACGCCCGTACATACGCCGGCGAGTTTTGATATTGTTGGACGCAGCGTTACTGAGTACATGATAGATGCCAATACAAAAGCCATAATCGCGCCAGTCAAAGCCACAGAGCTAGTCACATTAGACGGGATCGCGAACCAATCGCTCTATAAATACAACGTGCGCGGTCCCCTTTCCAAGAGCCCAGTCAACAGGGAGATTCGAGCGACAATCAAAGACGCCTCGCAGCACAGATACTTTCCGCTGTTTCATAACGGGATCACTATTATCGCGAAAGAACTAGACGCAAACAGTGACACAATTTCCATAGGGGATTACTTTGTTGTTAATGGGTGCCAGAGTCTTACCGCCCTCTTCGATAACAAAAAGTTTCTCACGGATGATCTTCGCATTCTTACCAAATTTATTAGATTGGAACCCGCATCAAAATTAGCAGAGACGGTAACGAGATTCTCGAATAACCAAAATGCCGTCAAAGATCGGGACTTCGTAGCTAACGACCCGCACCAAATCAGACTTCAGAACGAATTTGCGCAGCATTACAGCGGTGATTATCACTTTGAGATTAAGCGAGGAGAACTTAAACAACCGGGCGTGACGATTTCCAATGAAGTTGCTGGGCTCCTTCTCAGAGCATTCGATCTCAAAGAGCCGTGGGCTACGCACCGCAGCGGTGAAGTCCTTGATCCTGATAAGAAATACTCAGAGATTTTCGGCCGTCCAGAGGTGACTGCGGACAGGATTCTGCTTTGCTATCTGATATGGGAAGTTGTCAGCGATGCAGTGCCAACGCTTAAGAATGAACTTGTTGCCAAGTACAACCTAACTCGATATGTGCTCGTTTATATCGTCCGTAATATCCTGGAAAGCGACGCCTTGTTTAATGACATAACAACGAATCCTAAGATGTTCGTAAGGAATGAGGCTGAGCGCGAACGCTTCCGAGAATGTATTCGCGTGATTATCAAGGACGTGATTATTGACGTTAACGCAGAAGTCGAGGAGTATGGAGACGACTTCGATTACCGCGACAAGTTAAGAGATGAAAAGTGGGTGAAAGCGCTTAGCAAAGCCGTTGTCACAGATCATCTTAAACAGGTCCACCGCGATAGGATTAAATCCTTTAGTGGTGAGTGGAACAAAGGTGAGTCCGAGAACGCGAAGCAAATCGCAGCGAACAAAGCGACTATTGCGAGGCTGGAAGAAAGCAACAGGAAAGACTAGTGGTAATTCGTAGAATCTAATTAACGCACTGAGCTATGACAACCCCGTCGTTTTTGCTGAATGGACATCAACCAACAGAAAGAACAATTCAGCCTCGCGTACCTGCACGTGGTGGCCACAGCCGCAGGTTTCAAGCTATCTGACCCGCGAGTGGATGATGAAAGCGTCGATGTGATGGTTGGGCAGAGCGGTGGTGAAGGAACAGTGCGGTCTCCCAAACTCGATGTGCAACTCAAGTGCACCGAGCGCGATGTCCTGCGCGAGGACGGAGTTCACTTTCAACTCAAGCGAAAGAACTACGACGACCTGCGAGATCCCTACGTGATGGTGCCGCGCATTCTAGTTGTCATGCTGGTCCCGGAAGACACCTCTGAATGGTTGAATGACGTTCCCGAAGAGGAACTATGCCTCCGGCGCTGCGCATGGTGGATGCCTCTTGTCGGCGAGGACGAACGATTGGGTGTAGAATCTCCCACGGTCGTCTTACCTCGTCAGAACCTGTTCAACCCCGACGCGCTCAGAATGATAATGGGCAAGGTCGGCAACAAGGAGCCGCTATGATCTCAACGATTGAGGTTTCGGAGATTGTGAGAACTTTTAAGCCGCTCGACGTGGCTTCGTACTTGAGACTCCACGGTTGGACTCAACAAGAGATCGTGCCCGAAAAGTACGCGATTTGGACCAAGGGAAATGGAGATCGCGATGGGTTCGAGGTTCTTCTTCCGTTGGCCGCGCACTTCCGCGATTTCGCGAGTCGTGTTGCTGACTTGATCAACACGCTTCAGGCCGTGGAGAAGCGAGCGCTCCCTGAAATACTTGAGGACCTTACCACGCCGCACGCCGACATTGTTCGAGCGCGGCTCGCGCCGGACGGCGATATGAATGGCAGCTTGCCGCTGGAGGATGGTGCGAGCGTGTTCCAACAGATGAGGGACCTTGTGCTTGCAGCAGCGTGCGCCGCGATTTCACCTCGGCACGTTTACGCGAAGCGAAAGCCAGATCAAGCGATGAATTACTTGCGCGAGGCCAGATTTGGACAGACCAAGAGAGGCAGCTACGTAATAACCGTGCTCTCGCCAGTTCCGCCGATTCTAGCTAATGGCCAGCAGAGACTCGCTCCAGAGTTTGAAGACGAACCATTCAGTCGCAAGACGATCCGGCTGCTTGCCGATGCCTTGGCCGCTACCGAGGACGGGGTTCAAGAGGTAGCCGCTTCGGGCCGGCTTGATGTATTTGCAGCGGCCGTTGAAAGGGGAGTGAGCGCCAATCTATGCGAGGCGATTATTAAGTTGAACAAGGGAGCGGGCGATCGCGGTGTTGAATTCTCGTTCGCCTGGGCGCCTTCTCGCGGTGAGCCGCAAGGCGTGCGAAATCTCCACAGGCTGATGCCAGACTCGATGCCCTATCTGGAAGAGGTCTCGCGATATTTCCGGCAGACCAGTGAACTCGACGAAGTAGAGGTCTTTGGGGTCGTGCACAAACTTGAGCTGACCGATTTGCCGGATGTTGAGAAGGTGACAATCGTCGGAACGGCTGACGGGGAACGCCGATCCGTGCTGACCGAGCTTGGAGGCGATCTTCGAAAGCTCGTGATTCGTGCTCATGAAGACCGCATTCCCGTTGCATTGGTTGGTGAGCTGACTAAGGAGGGCAAGTCGTACCGGCTGCGAAACCCGCGCGACTTTAGGTTGGTTGAAGAGGCTGATTAGAGATCGCGACGCTTGAGCCCGGAAAGAATTGACCCTCCAAACAAGCGCTGATAGACTCTGACTACTGATGATTAGCAGGCTGCTCATTCTGGCGTTCATGCTGTCGGTCGCCGCCAACTCGCTCGCGGCCGTGGCGCCCGTGGTCGAAGGTGACGGCGGATGCGGCGGCTGTTGCAGCGCCGCTCGCCGCAATGAGCCTCGAGTGAGTCCCTCGAAGCTTTGTTGTCTTACACAATGCAGTCAGCCCGGCGAGACTCAACCGGCGCCGCCGCCGAGCCTGCTTAGGACCGAGCGCGACAACAAGAGCGCTTCGCCGGTTGCTGTTGTGTTGGCGGCCTCTCATTCGGTACCGTCTCTGGCGTTTCTGCATTCGCCCGCTCGCAGCATAGTTCAGACGACCCACATCTACCTCAGAACCGGCACTCTCCTGATCTAAAAGCCGTAGTGTGCCCATTCGTGGCACAAGTCACTTCAAACTAATCGTCAGGGCCACTGTAATGGTGCGAGTCACATTCTGGCGGCTCTTGCAATGGCAATAATCACAGGTATTAGGAGCTTTGTTTAGGACGGCTGTGTAAAGCTCTTATTGGAATAAGTGGCTTCGTCTGTGTTGCTGTACTCAGGCAGACCAAAGCTAGCAATCAAGCCCAGGGGTCATGGACCCCGAGGGCGAGGAGAAGCGCACATGAAATCGAGGCGCACCCGTTTATTGACTGCGGGTTTCCTGGCCGCTGCTCTGTTGTCTGACACAAGCGTGTTTGCGCAGCGGGTCGGCAAGGCTCAGAAAACTGACTCAGCAACTATTTCGACTTCAGCGGGCGCAACGGCTGATGACGCAGGCGCGCGCCGGCAAAGCGAGTCTTCCGTCGCGTTGAGGTATCTCGTCGAACAGGCGCTGGAGCGCAATCCAGAGATCCAATCAATGGCGCGCAGCTTCGACATGATGCGCGCGCGCATCCCCCAAGCGAAGGCGTTGCCCGAGCCAATGCTCGAGTATGGCTACATGGGCAACATCAATCCAATTCCGCCCTTCGACATTCAGAAGGGCGACCCGTCCAGCGCGCGCATGTTGAGCTTTTCGCAGGAGCTGCCATTCCCTGGAAAGCTCGGGCTCAAGAGCCAGATGGCTGCGACTGAAGCTGAATCAGAGTGGTGGAACTACGAACAGACCCGCCTCAACGTCGTCGCTGAAGTCAAGGACGCTTATTTCGATCTGTTCTATCTTACCAAAGCTCTTGAGACCGTAACGAAGAACAAAGACCTGCTTGGGAAGTTCGCGAAGATCGCTGAAGCCAGATACTCAGTAGGCAAAGGCATCCAGCAAGATGTGTTGAAGGCCCAGGTTGAGATTTCAAAGCTGATCGAACAGTCAACGATGCTTGAGCAGCGCAGAGACACGGCAATCGCGCGAATCAACAGCCTACTTTACCGAAATCCAGAATTCCCTGTGGGAAACCCCGAGGAGATCAAGCCGCAAAGTCTGCCGCAGACGCTGACTGAGTTGAATCAACTGTCGCTCGCAAACTATCCGACTCTAAAGATGCAGAGGCGCAAGATAGACCGCGAACAGCTCGGCGTCCGGCTCGCCGAAAAGAACTTCTATCCCGACTTCAATGTCAAATTCACTTATCAGAATCGGTCGGACATTCCGGAGATGTATGGGGTCAGTATTGGCGTAAAAATCCCGCTTTACTTTTGGCAGAAGCAACGGCCTGCCG
This sequence comes from Blastocatellia bacterium, assembly GCA_041497455.1. GTDB lineage: Bacteria > Acidobacteriota > Blastocatellia > UBA7656 > UBA7656 > Onstottus_A. The sequence continues at coordinate 9,596 of JBGQGO010000114.1, forward strand.
TCGCGGAAGCGGCTGCCAGCAAAGCGGCCGAACAGAAGCGATTGGAAAACCTGACGACGCTGTTGTTCTTCAAGCTGAAGGACAAGTACCTGGCCGCAACGACAGCACAGAAGCTGGTGAGCCTATACGGAACGACGATCATACCGCAGTCGTCGCTGTCGCTTGAATCTGCGATCGCCAGTTACGAGGTTGGCAAAGTCGACTTTCTGACTCTGCTCGACAACATCGTGACGCTGCTCAACTACGAACTTAGCTATTACGAACAACTCAGCAATGTGGAGAAAGCGGTGGCCTCGATGGAGCCGCTGGTTGGTGTAGGCCTCAGGCCGTAAACGGAGATTGTTGGAGGACGGAACATGACTGAAGAAGTGAAATCGCACGAGAACACGGAAGCAGCGATCAAATCGCCGCCCGAATTGGCGCACGCAGACGAAGCGCCTCCAGTGCAAGACGCCGAGCAACCATCGCAAGGTGAGTTTGATGAAGTTCCGAAGAGGAACCGTCACATCACCCGCCTGGTGGTTGTCGTTGTCCTCATCGGTCTGCTCGTCGTCGTCTACATTAAGAGAGACTCGCTGCTCAAGGCCGACAGCGAATCGAACTCTTCGGGCGACCAGGCTGCTCCGGCTAAGGCCAACTTGAAAGTCTTGTACTGGCAGGACCCGATGCACCCGGCCTACACGTCGGACAAGCCCGGCAAAGCGCCTGACTGCGGTATGGACCTGGTGCCAATCTACGAGAACGCAGCCGGCGCGGCTTCGAATCTGCCCGAAGGAGCGTTTCAGATTAGCTCTGAAAAGCAGCAACTGATCGGCGTGACCTACAGCGAGGTAACTTACGGCCAGATGTCGAAGACGCTGCGCGCTGTTGCGCGGCTCGCATACGACGAGACGAAGACTGTTCGAATCCATCCGAAGGTCGAGGGCTGGATCGAGGATGTCTATGTTGATTTCATCGGGAAGAAGGTTCAGAAGGGCCAGCCGCTGATAAGCATCTACAGTCCCGACCTGGTCTCTACTCAGCAGGAATATCTGCTCGCCATCAAGGGTCGGACAGAATTAAGCGAGAGCCCCTTCAAAGAGGCGGCCACCGGCTCTGATTCGTTGTACGAAGCTGCACGCCGGCGGCTGGAGCTGTTTGACATTACCGATCAGCAGATCAAGGACCTGGAAAAGCGCGGATCTCCGATCAAGGCGCTGACGATTTACGCTCCGACAAACGGCTTTGTGATAGTGCGCAACGCCTACCCTAAACAACGTGTGACGCCCGAGACCGAGCTGTATCAGATCGCGGATCTCTCAACGGTCTGGGCGATAGCAGACATATACGAGTATGAAGCGCCCGAGATCAAGATCGGACAGTCTGCGACGATGACGCTTTCTTACTACCCCGGAAAGCCATTCCGAGGCGTGGTCAGCTACATCTCTCCGCAGGTCGATGCCGCAACGAGAACACTGAAAGTGCGAATCGAGTTTCCAAATCCCGATTTCACGCTGAAGCCCGACATGTTCGCCAACGTCGAGTTGAAGATTGACTACGGCAAGCGATTAGTTGTGCCTCAAGAAGCGGTACTCGATTCAGGTTCAGAACAAACTGTCTTCGTTTCTATCGAAGGCGGTTACTTCGAGGCGCGCAAAGTACAACTCGGCGGCAGAGTCGACAACAAGGTGATCGTTCTCGCTGGACTGGAGTCGGGCGAGCGAATCGTCACCTCGGCCAACTTCTTGATCGACTCGGAGAGCAAACTAAAGTCAGCCGCTGCGGGATTGGGCATGCCTGGCATGAGCCACGGCGGCGGCGCTCCTGCAGGCGCCAAGCCGGCTCAGACGAATCAGTCGCAACGTCAGCAGGGCGGTCAGCCAAAGGCCGCGCCTCAGCCGCCTGAAGAAGATCATTCGAAGCATCAGGTCAAGCCAAAGGCCGAGCCGCAGGTCGAAGACCACTCTAAACACAAGCCGCCGGCTGTGCCTCCGGCTGAAGAAGATCATTCGAAGCATCAGGTCAAGCCAAAGGCCCAGCCGCAGGTCGAAGATCACTCTAAACACAAGCCGCCGGCTGAAGATCGCTCACAGCTTCAAGTAAAACCGGTTGATCACTCTCAACCCGAGATGACTAAGGAAGCGGCCGACAGCTCAAAGCGTCAAGCCAAGCCCGAGCGCAAGGTGCTCTACTGGTACGACCCGATGCACCCGAAATACACGTCGGACCAGCCGGGCAAAGCTCCTGATTGTGGAATGGACCTGGTTCCAAAGTACGCAGATGGAAAGTGACACTCGATTAAGGAGACTGGGCATGGTCACAAAGAGAAACGTGATTCTCCTTCTTAGCGCGGTAGTGGTGGCAGGGATTCTGGTCGTCGGCTACTGGTTTGTTTTGCGCAGCCAGCCCGAACTCTGCGCTGCTTGCCAGCGCCACATAAGCGAGAAGGCGCGGGCGGTCGTGGAAGTGAGCGGCAAGCGTGAGCCAGTTTGCTGCGTCCGTTGCGGTTTGACGATCGAACGACAGGAGCACCAGCCGGTTCGGCTGATCGAAGTTACCGACTACAACTCAGGCAAGCCGCTGGCGCCGGACACTGCCTACTACGTCGAGGGCAGTCGAGTGATGCTCTGCGAGCACCACGAAGGGCTCGTAGACCCGTCGAAACGGCCGTACGAAATGGTATTCGACCGCTGCATGCCTAGCGTGTTTGCCTTTGCTCGGCAAGAGGAAGCCCATGACTTTGCGTCCAGCAACGGCGGTTCTGTGCTGAGACTCTCGCAGGTAATCGAGGAGGTCGAGTCGAAGCAATGATCAACAAGATTATCGACGCCTGCGCGCACAACAAGTTTCTCGTTCTTCTGTTTGTCGGGATGCTGACACTAGTAGGGCTGTGGTCGATTAAGAACATCACGCTCGACGCGATCCCCGATCTGTCTGATACGCAGGTCATCATCTACTCAAAATGGGACCGCAGCCCCGACATCATGGAAGACCAGGTGACGTATCCGATCATCTCGTCACTCCTGGGCGTCCCGAAAGTAAAAGACATTCGAGGTTTTTCGGACTTCGGCTATTCATACGTCTACATCATCTTCGAGG
>JBGQGO010000115.1:0-12602 GCA_041497455.1 Blastocatellia bacterium
ACGGAGGACTAATGCTAGTTCCAAAGGTTCAACTGATACCGTCGCCCGAGCAAGTCACCGATCTGCTCCGCGAGACCGGCGCGTTGCGCGAAGGTCACTTTGAGTTTCCCACTGGCCAGCATTCCAGTCACTACTTTCAGGTGCCGCTCGCGATGCGGTATCACGGCAACGCGCGGGTCTTGAACGTCGCTCTGTCGCGGCTGCTTCGCCGTGAGCCCGAAGTGCTGTCGGCGCTTCCCAACTGCGCGATTGTTGCCCCGGCGGCGGGCGGGATACCCGTGGCATTTGGCGTGCGCGAAGCGCTCAACGCCGATCAGATATTCTGGGCCGAGAAGGACGAGGGCCGCTACCACTTTCGCCAGTATCTGGATGCGCAGGGCTTGAAGTGCATACTCGTCGACGACGTGGTACGGTCGGGCAAAGTGATCACTTCTATGATCGATCTGATCCGGAACGCCGGAGCCGAAGTGGTCGCGATCGGCTCGCTGGTGCATTTCAAGGATGCGCATTTTGACACCGGGGCCATACCTTACTATTCGCTCCTCGAGGTCGACTCTCGTTTTCATCCGCCGGCGGAGTGCCCGTTGTGTAAGACTGACACGCCGCTGGAAAAGGTCTGGGCGTAGACTTCACGTTAACGTTTCTTCAACAAAGGACAAATGACATGAGAAAACTTCTAAATCAGGACCACCTTGGCCGGATGCTTTACGCGGCTGTCGCAGCGATTCTTCTGCTGGTGATCTCCGGCGCCTCGATAGCGCAGACGGCTAAGCCCTCGCCGCAACCCCAGCCGGCGCTAAGCGCGCGACAAGATCTGACGTTGAGCGGCGCGCGCGTCACATCAGCGGCGGCCTTGGTGACACAAGACGCGGCTATCGCTGACAAGTACGCCACGGTCTTCGGCGCGAAGATTCATTACCTCGAAGCGGGCAGCGGGCCGGTCGTGATTCTGCTTCACGGGCTCGGAGGGAGCACAGCAAACTGGGCGCCGACGATTGCGCCGCTCGCGCAGAAGTATCGAGTGATCGTGCCTGACCAGATCGGCTTTGGTAAGTCCGACAAGCCGATGCTGAACTACCGCGTTTCGACGCTCGTCGATTTTCTCGAGGGCTTCTACAAGCAGGTTGGCGTTCAAAAGGCGTCGCTGGTCGGCAACTCGCTTGGCGGTTTTACGGCGGCCGCTTTTGCAATCGCGCATCCGGAGAAAGTCGACAAACTGGTGCTGGTCGATGCGGCGGGCCTTGCGGTCACCGGAGATCTCGATCCAAGAGTCCTCAACGGCTTGAACGCCTCGACGCGGCAACAGGTGAGGGATCTCCTATCGCTGGTCTTCTATAACAAAGAGCAGTTCAGCAGCGATATCGCGATTGATACGTTCTTTGCGAGCCGAGTGACCGCGGGCGACCAGTACACGATTCAGCGATTCATTGACTCGATCGCGCACGGCGAAGATATGCTCGACGGCAAGCTCGGCGCGATCAAGCATCCGACGCTGATCATCTGGGGAAGAGAAGACGGGCTGACGCAGCTTGCGATGGGGCAGCGGTTCAACAAAGAGATCGCTGGCTCACATCTCTTCGTCATTGAAAAGTGCGGCCACGTTCCTCAGCTCGAGAAGGCAGCAGAGTTCAACGCTGGCCTGCTGAAGTTCCTCAGTGGCGCCGGTGTCGCAAATAAATAGAAGCCTCGACAAGGAGAGCGGACGGAAGGGCGAGTCGCCAGACTGATTCCTTTACCGTCCGCTTCTCTCCGTCCGCCGTTTAAATTCTCTCCGCCCGGCTTGCAAGCTCGCGACAAATTCGTAATGATGGTGCCGCTGAATTTCGTATGATTTCTTTCCAATTGCAGTAGTGTCGGGCTCGGGTTGATCAGAGAGTAAAGGCCAGAGCCGAACGGACAGTCGTGGTTCAAGCGGTGGCGGCTGGATTTTCTTGTCTCCTGGCAGAACATCGCAGGAGTCCGACTTTCTGGTCAACAGACTAAAGTTCGCTTTACGCCGGAGACGGACTTTTAAGAGAGTGGCCAAATTGGCTTGAGCGACAGCAGCATCAAGCGCAGTTGACACTTCACCCGACAGTGCGAGGGGATTAACAAGCTTCAGTGAAGAAAACAGAACCGCCAAACCAAGAAGAGTTTGACGCGTTACTCGCGTGGCTCGACCCGGACCGAGACCGCGCGGGCGTGATTCTTTACGAGGAGATACGCGTCAAGCTTGTAAAGATTATGGAACGGCGGCAGTGCTGGGCTGCTGATGAACTAGCTGACGAAACGATCAACCGAGTCAGCCACAAGGTCAAAGACATTGCGCCTACCTACGTAGGCAATCCCGCACTTTACTTCTACGCCGTATTGAGAAAGGTTTATCAGGAGTGGTTGAGGGATCCACAGCCTGATCCCTTACCACCCGACCCGCTCCCGGAGCCTGATCCACGCGAAGACATAGAGCGGATTCATGATTGCCTGCAGATGTGTCTTAAGGAGCTTGATCCTGCCGACCACGGTTTGATCTTGAAATACTATGAGAAAGACAAAGGGGCGAAGATAGACCACCGGAAGGAATTGGCGGAAAGCCGGGGACTAACTCAGAACGCGTTGAGAATGCGGGTGCATCGCATCAACGCGGTTTTGTACAAGTGTATTGTTAAGTGCCTTGATGAGACCGAAGCGACTTGAAGGGGTTATGTTTTGGCCGGATAAGCCATAACAGCATGGAGGCCGGCAAGTAAGGAAGCAACAATGGATCACGAGAATCGAGATGACGGCCTGATCAGGCGATATCTGCTCGCGCAGCTTGCTGAAGACGAACTGGAGCGGCTCGAAGAGAGAATGATGGCTGACAACGAACTCTTCAACCGGGTGCTTTTGGCAGAGGATGAGATGGTCGAGGAGTACGTGCAGAAGCAATTGTCCGAGCAAGATCGGTTCAGATTCGAAGCTTCCTTCCTCGCCACCGAAGCCGGCAGGCGTCAGGTCGCCGTCAAGCGAGCGTTGTACGAGTACACTCCATCCGGTCGTGAGAGACAAAAGCGGTCCAAGCATTGGGCTGGATTATCGGCACTCGAAATCGGGGGCTCTGCAGCTTTCAAAGGCGCTGCAATGGTGGCTGTTGTTGTTGCGGTCGTTTGGGTGGTCTGGTTTCTTTGGATCAGAGACGACCCGGTCGCGGCAGGGAGAGCGGCGTTGGTGGCGCTCTACTCGAATCAGCGGCCGACGCATTCCCGAGTATCCGGTTTTGAGTACGCTCCTTTTGTTGAGTTGATGGGTGAAGAAGGCCCCTCTAGCACGGATCGCGCGCGGCGCGACCGGGCTGGATTGCTCGTCCAGAACGCAGCTAACAAAAGACCTGATGATTACAGAGCGATTCACTTATTGGGCCAATACTATTTATCCATCGGCGACTTCGACGAAGCAATAAACCAACTCCGAAGAGCACATGAGTTGGCCCCGAGTGACGCAACAATCTTGAGCGACTTGGGTGGAGCTTTGCTTGAAAAGACGCGAAGCCAAGGGCTGAGTTCGGCTACCAACCCTCTGCTCGACGAGTGCCTCAAGAGCCTTAATCAGGCTATCGCTATCAAGCCCTCGCTTGCGGAGGCCTACTTCAACCGCGCGCTTTGCAACGAGTTGCTTATGCAATGGCAAAGCGCCGAAGCCGATTGGCGCTCATATCTGCAGCATGATTCAACGTCTCCCTGGGCGGACGAAGCGAGAGAGGGACTCCAGAGAATCGAGGAACAGAAGCGGAAGAGCACTTGGTACGAGCCGCAGATCTTTGATGACTTCGTCAGCGCGGCCGGGAAACAGGATGCGGAAGCGGGATGGAGTGCTCTCCGCCTTGGCATGGGAACGCGCTCAAGCCCAATCGTCGAACGGCTCATCGATGAGTCCGTCAACGATCAAACGGGCGGAGATGGGAAGCATTCGATGTTGCTCAAATGGGCGGGGCAGATCGTTCTCGCCAAGGTAGGTGACCGCCTGGTATCGGACATCGCGGAGCGGTACGCCGGGTTCTCGAGATCGGAACTTGAACAGCTTCGGGAAGCGCGGAGACGTTCTTCCGAAGGAGTCAGCCTGTTTGGCGATTGGAAATTGCGAGATGCACGTAAAGCCTTCGAAGACGCGCGCCTGCAATTCGAGAAGCTCGGCGATTCTGCCGAAGAACTCTATGCGCAATACTTGGAAGCACAATGCTGTTTGCGGATTCCAGACTTGGAAGCGGCGGGCAACCTGTTTAACGATCTAAGCAAGGCTGCGCGATCGAAATCGTACAGGTGGCTTGAGTCACGTGCACACGAGGGCCTCGCAGAACTGCATTTCAGCCGAAGCGAATACTCTCGCGCGATAGAATTTGCGCGGCAGGCTCTGGACGTGTCGCGATCTCTGAATAACGGCACGTGCATCGGCAGGAGTTGCGTGCAGCTTTCGGAAATCTATCTACGGTTGGGTGATTATGATGAAGCCGGGAAGTACGCGTGGGAGGGACTCCAGACGGTCAACACGCAACCTGTCGACCCGCTTCAGAGCTCGCTTCCTTACGAAGCCGCTGCAGATCTGTTCACCGCCACTCGACAGCAGGGCTTGGCTATGGTGTTTCAAGTCGAGAGCCTGCGGCGCGCGGAGAGCGCTGGGTATTCCGCAAAGATCTCATTCGCTAACGCTCACGTAGGCAGATTGTATGCGGCGCTGGGCGACCGGGGCCGAGCCTTCGAGCACATTCAGCGCGCGGCGGAGGTTGCAGCAACGCTGCCGGAAGCAGAAGGCGGAGATGTGCGCGCCTTTGCTTCGCTATGCGCTGCCGATCTCTATCGTGGAGAGGGAGATTTGGATCGGGCGATTTCGAGTTACGAAGAAGCCTTGCGCAGTTATGTCCAATCAGGCCGGCATAACCTGGCATTTGCCGCAAGGATGGGGAAGCTGCTTTGTCACATCAAAAGCCTGGATGTCGCCGAAGCGACGGCTGAAATGGCTTCGATCAGCAGTTTGATTGAGCAATTCAGTGGCGAGATCGTCGAGGAGAAAAACCGAGTCCTTTTTACGGAAGGTCTTAACGAGTTTCATGACGCGGCTATCGAATTTGCGTATTCGACGCTTGGTGACGGTAACCTGGCCTATCAGTACGCTGAGATGTTTCGCGCCCGATCGTTGTACGACCTCGCGACCGGCCCGTGGGAAAGCGCCGGTGATCACGAGAATCTCAAGCTCGCTGCGCGTAGCGCCCCGCTCACTCCAGAGAAGATCATGGAGCGGTTTCCAAAAGACGCTCAACTGGTTCAATACGCAGTGCTCGATGACAAGTCTCTCGCCTGGGTCGTTTCTGAAAAGGGAATTGAGACTCGCGAGATTCCGGTGTCTGAAGAAGAGCTAACCGACCGCGTTAAGCGATTCATAGACCTCTGCCGACGACCCGAAGCCGTGGACGTGACGGCAGAAGCGGCTGCACTGTATGAGATTCTGATCAAACCGATTGAGGATCTACTCAATCTCGAGAAGCAATTGTGCATAGTTCCTGACAACGTTTTGAACGGACTTCCATTCGTTGCTTTAAAGTCACCGCGAACAAACCGGTATCTGATTGAAGACCATGTTATTTCAAGCGCTCCGAGCAGCTCTCTATTTGTGAAATGCTCGGACTGGGCGCTGCGGAAACGCTCCGCATCCGGCGAGCGAGTCTTGAGCGTTGGCGACCCGGAATTCGATCAGATCCAGTTCAAGCTGAACCGGCTTCCTGACGCGGCCCGGAGTGCAAGCGCGATCGCCGATCTTTATCCATCGCGAACTACTTTGATCGCCGCGAGGGCGAGCGAGCGAGCGGTGATTACCGCAATGAGTCAGGCCGAGGTGATTAACCTGGCGACTCATTACTGGATCGACAAACGCTCGCCTATGCTGTCGAAGCTGCTACTTTCGGCCGACGCGGCTACTGCGAGCAGTCCTGCTACCGACGGCGCCTTGCAAGGATACGAGCTATACGACTTGAGGCTGCCGCGTGCGAAGCTGGCAGTGCTCGCGGGCTGCCAGACCTTAGGAGATGCGTTCTTCAACTTCGAGGGAGCGGTCGGCGCCGCCAGGCCCTTCATAAGCGCTGGTGTGCCCCTCGTAGTGGCGAGCCTCTGGCCGGTAGACGTCGAAGCAACCGCTGAACTGGTTCTCGAGTTTCACAGACAGCGGAAGCCGGGCGTGAACTCATCGGCAAAGGCTCTTCAAGCAGCCCAACTGAAGTTGATCCGAAGCGGCTACAGGCAGTCGCCGTTTTACTGGGCGGGGTTCTCGCTGATAGGGGGATACGCGGATTTCTGAGCTAATACGTCGGCGTTTGACTCTCCAATACGTTCAGAGCTTCGCATCTCTGTTCCTTTTGACATCTAACAATGGAGGAAGCCATGAGACAGGTCTTAGCGCGTGCAGCAACAGGTTTAGTTGCGGTTGTGTTGGTTGTTGGGCTTTTGAATCCTGGGACGGTATCGAGCAGGGCTATCGCTCCAGACCCACTCCCCGATATTACAGTTACCTTTCGCGGCCTTATGGTTTTTGACCAGCTCAGGAACGGCGTGCAAGTGGTCAGACTTCACCATGATGCTGAGCATCACAAGATTAATATCAGGGTTGTCGGCCCTGATTTTCCCGACGGTGTTGATTGGGGCCGCGATTTGCTGAAGGGAGTGGCGCTGCAATTCGAGGTACTAGCCAGCCCGGCACTGCCACCTAACGCGAGTTGGGGATCATCAGTACTACGACCGTTCGACATCAAACCCCTGCACCCGAGCTCGGTCAGTCTCGGCGATTTCGTAAAGAGGGCGGATGGCTTTGGACCAATCTTCACATTCAAGGCCGGAACTTTTAAGCTTGGGGAACCACAAGTCCGTATGGATTTCGTCAGTGTGTTGGATCCCATAGGACGTCGCGACCAGCCGGTGCCAACATTCGTCGAAGCAACAATCTCAAGTTTGGGCAGCGGACAGATAGGTTATCTTACCGGAGACGGGTTAGATCCCTTTCCGCTAACGAAACCGTCCGAGACTCCGATAAAGTGGAAGATCACCGTTAGCAACGAACCCGATTACAATCACGTCTGCGGTTATCACTTTCGTGAGTACTACAAGGGGTTTGAATACTCGGCGGCCGGCCCAGTGGATTACGCAGCGCAGTATGTTGCCAAGCTGACGAGGCTAACGATGGGTCCATGCGATGTTCCTCATCCTCCGCCTCTGGCGCTTGATGAAGTAGTAAGAGGTAAGCAGAGGGTGACGGCGATCGAAACTCGGCCGTGTATTCCGATTTCGTACTAGCAAGGAGTTAGTCGTGCTGCGCCAAGACAAGCTTTGTCTCCAAAGCGCTACCGGTTGCTGGCAGGAAGCCGATAGTAACTTTATCTTGACTCAAGCAGTTAAGGAAGACTGGTTGATCGACGTCAGCTTGATGTTGGTGACGTGATACTGGCCCTAAGCCGGAGGAAGTCGCGCTACGAATATCGCTGGCTCAATAGGGCGATCGCAATGTCCCGGAAGTACCTTCACTCACGGTAAGGTCGCTTCGGGATAAGAACTTCACGCTCGATCTAGAAGAGTTTCTGGTCGTGCCTGCCGTCGAATAAGTCAACTCCGACCGAGATCAGCTTACTCGGTGTCTCGCTCTTCAGGGCGATCAGTTTGAATCGAACTATTCTGACTCTTTCGTGGTAGTCTCGCTTTTCGATCAAATGTCTATGCCGCTTAAGGCGTATCTCTAGCATGCCCCGGCGCGGATTGGCTGCGCTTGTCGTAGCTGATCTTTCACTTATAGACAGCCGATCTACTGTTCGCTTTTCCGAGATCAGACCGTCAATGACACCGAAGCGAAATTAGACAGAGCAAATCACGATTACACCTCTTTGCCAAAAGTACCGTGAACGATCTCTTGAGAATGGATGTGATGTTTTCTTAGAACCAACATACACGAATAGGAGAGCGAAGCGACTTCGATTTGAACGCTCTCCAATAAACCGCGGCTACTTCTCAGATCTGAGCACCCTCTTTCGGTCTGAGGACAAATTAACAGTATTCCCAGAAACAGAGCAGTCGAAGACTGTCTCAGGAGGTCCGTATGCGTTGCACAAAGACAAAACTCGTAGCGAAGTGGATGTGGGTGCTTGTGGTGATAGCTTGTTCCCAGCCAACGATGTATTTGTATGCTCAAGAGGGCCAACCGTTCACCGGCAAGGACCAATGGAAAAACAAGTACGTAAAACGCGCTCAGGAGATCAGGGCGCTAAGAGGAGATGCCTCGACGCGGCAGCAGCAAGCCGATTCGGAAATGAAGGAAGGAACCCGGCAATTGTTTGTCGAGGATATTGCCCCCTCCCGTACCGGCAGTCCTGAAGAAGATTTGCTGAAGAAGTATGTGAAAAGTTACGTTACGGTGTTGGATCCGAAAAGCGTTTCGGACATTTTCGGGAGGCGAGTAGCTAAGCGCTACGTGGCGTTTCAAGTAACCGTGAGCAATGAGAGCAAGGACTATCAGTTTCTGATACAGGATTTGAGCATTGACCTCGGTGATGTTGGCGATCTTGAAAGCGTCAGAGTTCCTGATAACTATTCGCCGTCTTCAAACGACCTGACGCTCCTTCGCGGCGTGAGCGAGAAGGGTCAGGTCTATGATTGGAGAAACCTCGCGGTTCGTCTGTTGAGGGGCACAGGAAGCCTCGCCGCCAGCCTGATCGGGGTTACAACGTTCGGCAGTTCTTATGCTCCGAGTGTGGCTGTCTACAACGGGCCTTTCGCTACTTCGTTCAGAGATGTACTCCCCGATATGACCATCACGCAGATGAATCGAATGAACGATACCGCATACCAGGCCAACACGCTCGTATCGAAGCAGGGCTCAAAAGTTGTGGTCGCATTTGTGGATCAGGCGCTGCTGATGGATCTCGAACTTCGCAAGAGGTTCGTGAAAGACCCGATGGCGATCGCGGACATCGTGGACTTCAGGAAGGCCGCGGCGAAGGTCCATGGAATGCTCATAACTGACGCCCTCGATCAGCCTCCGCTCATTTCCGCGATCGTGATTGATGAGGAGCAGCGAAAGCACTTCCTGGATCAGCCGGCGACCATCGAAGGGACCATAGTCGGTAAGAACCTCACGGGCGCCAAAATCCAACTTGAAAACGCGCCGACCGGCGTTGAAGTACAGGTAAAGGGCATTCCAGATAGTAATAGGCTTAGCTTTACGCTCACTTCAAGAACGGCCATCTTGCCTTCGTCCGTATCGGTCCTTAATTTCGTCGTTGTGAGAAACAACGACGTCGCCAAGCTGTCCTTCGCCGTGCCCAATAGGATCGAAGTCCCAATGCTCGACAGCATTGCCCCGATCAAACTAAAACAAGGTGAGGCCAACAAGGAAATCACCCTCAGCGGGAATAGCTTCATCAAATCGCTGTTCAGCGTCGCCGGCTGCGATAGGATCAAGGTCAAAGATCCAGTTTGGCAGAGCGCCACGGAGATTAAGATCAAAGTAGATGTTCCGGCCGATGCCGAGACGGGTCCATGCAATATCCAGGTGAAGAACGGAGTCAACTTTGTCAGCGGACCGCAAGTGCTCACGATAGAGAAAGCAAATTAGCTTGAGGCTGTTTCTTCGTGCGTACGTCTCGCGTCGGTCGCCAAACATACCGACCCGCCGGGATGCGATTCGGCTTCTGGCGACTCTACGTATCCGATCCTCCGGACCGTAGTCCCGCCGCCAGGCGGAAGGTCGTTAATGACGCCGGATGTACTCGCGCCTTACACCCTTCCGGATGGATGCGGGACTACGAACCTCATTGCTGAACTACCATTCAAGCTGTGGGTTCCTTCGGAATGGCGCGGCGCCCGCCTAAACATGAAACGTTTTCGCTGTTTTTCCCAAGTATAGATGTACGGCCCGATCTGCTACCTAGGCCATCCGCCTTGAGGTTGTTTGATTGACCGAGTAATCAGTCTGGGCTCTTAAAGGCACAAGTGTTCCAGGTTCGGTGGGCCGTAAGCCCGCCTGGTCGAGACTGGTAAATCTGCCGCGACCTCGGGGGCGGCTAAAGAGATGGTTTGTATATCGCTCGATGTGGAGTTCATCTGTGATTCGGTTGTCCCACCGTCACAGGAGCGAGCCGGGTTCCGGCCCGCGCGAGACTTGAGACTTGATGGTGTTTGGGCAAGCGAGGAACGATGAAAACAACACTCTATGACTTCGTGTGGGAGCATGCGAACAACAATGCCACGGGAGGCATCACCTTCCCTGACGAAAACCTCGAGCTTGACTGGCAAGCTCTAACGTCGCGAGCCGACGCATATGCGGCGGGGCTCGCGGCGCTCGGAATTGGTCACGAGTCGGTGGTCTTTCTGTGCGGCCGGAATTCCAGCGCGCTGCTTTCAACCTTCTTAGGCGCACAGCGCGCGGGAGCGACGCCGAGCATACTCGCTCCAAGGATGAGCGCGGCCGGCGACTTCATCGAAAGCCTGCTGCTCAAGATTCGCATTGCGCGGCCCGCCGCGCTGCTCTTGGATCGAACGATTGCAGATGATGAATACGAAGAGTTGAAAACGTCGCTCCGCCGGTCGCTTGAAACGACTTACGCCCGCGAATTGAGAATCTGCCGGTTTGACGAGATCAAAATCGAAGATGCAACCCTGCCTGACGTCAGGCCCTCGTCTCTGTCGTTTCTTCAATTCACTTCGGGGAGCGTCTTGAATCCGCGCGCTGTTCGAATCAGCCACGAGAATCTCGAAGCGAACTGCCGAGCGATTATTGAGCACAGTCAGGTCGTTGCGACCGATGTGTGGGTCAGTTGGCTGCCGTTGTTTCACGATATGGGATTAGTTGGCGCAACCTCGGTGCCAATAATCTCGGGCGGCAAGTTGGTGCTGGTCGATCCGTCCAGGTTCATCGAAAATCCCACCGTCTGGCTCAAATCAATATCAAAGTACAGAGCAACAATAACTGTCGCTCCGAATATGGCTTATTCGATCTGCGCCACGAAGATACCGGAAAGCCGCCTTGCTGGAATTGATCTTTCATCGCTCCGCATCATGTTCAACGGCTCGGAGCCGATAAACAGGCATGACCTTGACGCCTTCAATAAGCGGATGGCTCCGCTGGGATTCAAGAGCGCCGCGTTCCTCCCTTGCTACGGCCTCGCTGAGAGCACTCTCGCCGTTACCGTCTCCGGTTCCTCGAATGGATACAGATTCGTGCGCGCGTCTGCCTCGGTTCTCGAACGCGAAGGCCTTTTCAGAGAGTCGGAGGACGGCGAGCGCGCATTAGAGATTGTCTCGGTCGGAAAGCCGGTTCCTCGCCACGAGATTCGAACAATAGATCCGGGTACCGATACAGTCTTGCCGGAAACCCTCGTCGGAGAGATTCAGGTGAAAGGCCCGTCCGTAGCTCGAGGCTATCTGGGCGATGAATTCCCAGTCGAAGATGGTTGGCTCAAGACGGGCGATCTGGGGTTCATCCATCGCGGAGAGCTGTACGTCGTTGGCCGCCTGAAAGACTTAATCAAGAAAGCCGGCCGCGGGATTTTTCCAACTGATATAGAAACTCTTGCCTCTCAAGTCGAAGGGGTCCGTGCGGGCGGCGCTATCGCCTTCGAGTTCCAACACAACCAAAGGCCGCAAGTCGGATTGGTTGTCGAATCGAAGATTAACAATGGGGGGTGCAACCTTCTCGCGCAGGCATTGCGTCGCCGAATAATAGACGGGCTTGCTCTTTCTCTCGATGCGGTATGGATTGTGGCACCGAAGACGATTCCGAAAACGACGTCAGGCAAGCTCCAACGCAGACGCGCCGCTCAGATGGCAGAAACGGGGCGATTCGGTGAACCGGCAATCAATGAGCTTGCCTTAGTCGCGACTTCTCCGCACTCCGATCACCTGCGCGAGGTGATCTCTGAAGTAAAGCCGTCGCTCGCCGGCCGTCAGTTCAGCCTCGACGCAACGTGGGCCGATCTCGGCATTGACTCGCTCGACCTGCAGTCAATAATTGCAGGGCTTGAAGCGCGCCTCGATATCCCTCCCGTTGATGGTCAGATCGGAAATATCCATACGCCGGCGTCACTGCTCCGATTCACCCAGCAGCACTTGAGGCCGAGCGCGTCAACCGAGGCTGTCGCATCCGCGCCTCGCGCGAATCGCGCAACCGCTGAAGCGGTTGAAACGAGCGACGGAGTCAAATCGTTTGCCCATCAACTCCGGCTCGGCTCCGCACTGTCGTTTGTGGCCGCGGCGCAATGCGCCGATGTGCGGCACAAGGGCGCGTTGTTTGCCGCTGTGCGCGACTGGACTGAATCACGACACGGCTCGCTTTACAACGTCTATCTCAAAGGCGGAAGCGCGCCTCGCGCCGAGATCGGAATCGGCGAGATGAGTACCGATGAGTCAGTTCGTATCTTCAGCACGAATCACTATCTCGGACTGCACCGCCACCCCGAAGTCTTACACGCCGCAAAACAGGCTCTTGAGACACACGGCGCGGGAGTCGGAACGTCCGCGCCATCGGGCGGCTACACAGAGATTCACCGGCAGCTTGAAGATAGCTTAACGAACTTTGTCGGCAAGGAAGCGGGCATCATCTTTCCGACGGGCTACACGGCGAAC
>JBGQGO010000116.1:0-12599 GCA_041497455.1 Blastocatellia bacterium
ACCATCTTGTCGTCGTCGCCGAACATGAACTCGGCCACTGCTTTCGCCAACTCGGTCTTGCCGACTCCCGTCGGGCCGAGGAACAACAGCACTCCGTCGGGCTTGTAGAAGTTCTCTTTGAGCGGACCTTTATTCAGCCGAAGTCGCTGAGCAACGGCTTTGACGGCTTCTTTCTGTCCGATGACGCGCGCCGACAAAGCGCTCTCCATGTGAGCGAAGCGATCGTTCGTATCCCTGAATATCATGTCGCGAGGAATGTGCGACTCCTGGCTGATCACATCGATGATATGCTCGGACCGAACCTCCGATAACTCAGGTTGACTGATCTCGACTTTCACCGAAGCGGTATCGAGCCAGCCGATCACTTTATCGGGCATATGCAGGTTGCGATCGTAACGCGGCGCCATCTCGAGCGCCGTCTCTATTGCCTCATCGGAAATCGTAACCGAGTAATTCCGTTCGAGTCTCGGCCGCACACCGGCGATGATCTTGCGCGTGTCCTCGACCGAAGGTTCATCGACCTTCACGAGCCTGAACCTCCGCGCCAGCGCTTCGTCTTCGGAGATGTACTCCTTGTATTCGGTCATCGTAGTCGCGCCGATGATCCGAATCTCGCCGCGAGCAAGCGCAGATTTGAACATGTTGGCCGCGTCGGAACTGGCTCCCAGAGCAGATCCTGCGCCTATGATCGTGTGGGCCTCATCGATAAACAAGATCAAGTTATCGCGCTCTCTGACTTCGCTGATGATGCCCTGAATGCGCTCTTCGAACATACCTCGCAGCATGGTGCCTGCGACGATGCCTGACATCTGAAGCTGAACGATGTGCGAGTTGCGCAATCGCTGAGGCAGAATCTCAGGCTCGAGTTCGATCTTTCGCGCCAGCCCCTCGACGACCGCCGTCTTGCCGACGCCGGCTTCACCTACGAGCATCGGCGAGTTTGCGCGCTCGCGATGGCAAAGTATCTCGACGATCTGTCTGATTTCTTCGTTGCGTCCGATGACCGGCGGCAGCTTGTCCTGACGAGCCAGCTTGTTCAAGCTCACGCCGAAGTGCTTGAGGTAAGGCGGAAGCTCATAGCGGCGCCGGTACTTCTCTTCCTTTTCTTCGTGGCTTCGCACCCGCGTTGCAATTTTCTGCATCACCATCTCGCGGTCCGCGCCTAGCCGTCTGAGCAACTCGACCGGGTAGCTGTGGGTATCGGTGAACAGCGCATAGAAAAGATCGGTCGCCTCGATGAGCCTGCGCCCCTGCTCGCGCGAGTGCTTCAGCGCGTTTGACAGCAGAGTCCTAAGCGGCTCAGAAATCTTCATACCTCTGCCAAGGTAGTCGCGCTGATCCAGCTTGGTTTCAAGAGCCTGTATGACGACCTGCGGGTCCAGGTTGAGACTCTGCATGACTTCGTTGAAGAAGGGCCGCTCTACTTCGGCGATGGAAACGAAAAGGTGCTCCGGCGCAAGCTGATTGTGATCGCGTCCCCGGGCTTCTTCGTAAGCTTTGCGAATCAGCCGGCGGCCGCTTTCTGCGATCTTGTCTGTATAGATTTCCAAGTCGATCATTGTGTTTTGACTTCCCGCGTCCGCCGGCAGCTCTCAAGCCGGGACAGTCCGTCTGCCGGTCCACGAATAGACGAGGGCATTATATCAGAGACGAAAAGTGTACTCAAGAATAGCCACTTTTGGCGCTAGTTCTTCTTATTCATTCTCGCTTCGCGTAACTTCGCTTCAGCCAGCGCTGGAACTTCCAGCGCCCGTCGAAGTTCATCTGTCACGCCTTGATCTACCTGATAAAGTCGCATTGCTGAGTTCGGTCCATCGGAGCGGAACTGAGTGGCGAAGCGTTGCGGACGCTCAATTGACATCAAGAAGCGATCCTCGCTTGCCGCTGCTAACCACTTTGCGCGTTCCTCTCCTTTGCTAATGGCAACAACACACAGCTCATGCGCAAGCAAGTAATCCTCCGGGGCATCGGCGTGTTGCAGGACCATAGCCACGTGGTAATAATCCGCGCCCGTCCGCAGCTGATTGGTGGTGTAAAGTTCCTTCACTCGTGCCTCTCGTGCCCGGTCCCTGGGGCCAACCACGTTCCAATCAATAGGCTTACCATTCATGGGAGTTCGATCAGCCTGATCCTCTTTGTACAATCTTGCCAATTCTTCGTTATCCCTGAGGCCGGATGTTTGAGACTGTGCCCGTAACGACGTCACGGGATGTGAAAGTAGCATCACACTAACAACAACAAGCCCGATGAGAAGGACACTGGTGTATGTTCGTTGTTTCATCTCTCTCCTGCCTTCTCTTGGTAACGACATCAAGCCTTATCTTCGCCACTCACGGCAGCGTTATGACTACCGATCGATTGCGATGAATACTGACCTTCACGGGCCGGATGTTCCAGCTAACCCCACACCCACGGCACGCTCTGCAACCTCACCTTCGCTTCGCCCGCCGCTTCTAGCCTCTCGTTTCGCGATGATGTTCGCGTAGATGCCGCGCCGCGAGCGAACCTGTAACCCCGGCATCGCCGCGTACACGCTAATCGCATGAAACCTCGTATCGCC
Source organism: Blastocatellia bacterium (assembly GCA_041497455.1). Lineage (GTDB taxonomy): Bacteria > Acidobacteriota > Blastocatellia > UBA7656 > UBA7656 > Onstottus_A. The sequence continues at coordinate 2,561 of JBGQGO010000116.1, forward strand.
GGGCGGGCGTTCCGTTGAATACGCGAAAATGTATTCGGCGCCTATCTCCGTGGTTATCTGCGTGCTGAGCTTTCCAAACTCTTCGCGAGTACCGGGAATCCAAGTCGCGCCGCCGGTTTCTTCGGCAAGCCCTTTGAGCGTGATCTCGGCCGCCTCTAGTTGCCGGTAGTACACACGCAGCTTCTCGATTCGCTTTCGAGCCCCAGGATCAAGCATTTCGTACCACGAAAGCGCATTGAATGCGCGCGGCTTGATCTCACGCAGCAACATCGCGTTCTGGCTGACAACGTAGACCGTCGCGCGCGCGCGATGAAGCGCGCTCAACACTTTCTCAAAATCCAGTTCATCGAACGAGTCTATCCCATCTGTCATGATCACAACGCTGCGACGCCCGCTGACCTTAGGCAGCACTTCGTTGGCGGCGTAGAGCAGGCTGCGGTAGAAGTCCGACTTGAGGCCGGGTTTGAACTTCCATTCGAGCGTATGCCGCAGGTCTTCCTTATCGCCTGTCCACTGCGAAAGCAGGTTCGTCTTATCGGCATAGGTGATCACCGCTGCTTTGTCTTGTTCTCCCAGCGAGTCGACCATTTTCAATGCAAGGTCCCGATTTATGTTCACGTTCTTGAGCGTGCTGTCACCACCGGCGTCCAGGATGAACAGTATGTTCGCGGGCGTGTGCATGACCGAATTGATGACCTGACGCTTGCCGTCTTCGGTCAGGATGAAATCAGTTCGCTGAAGATTAGGTGGGAGCCGTCCAAGGTCGCTGTGAACGCTGACCGGAAGCAAAACTTCCTCGACCCGCAGGCGAATGGCGTCCTTGTCGTCGCGATGTTGAGGAGCTTTTGGTTGACCGCGCATCCGGCCGCTTTGGGCTTGTGCCTGCGCCGCTGAAGCGATGATCACCCAAAGAACCGTTGCTGCTTGTGCCTTCAACTTGAGCGACATGTCAAATCCCCCAAGAGATCGAACTGACAATGATGAGAAGGTCCCCGCCTGGTTTCCCGCCGCGCGCCTTTGAGTCTACTAGAAGTCTCACACAAATGATACGAAGACTTCGTTGGAAAGCAAGCGTCCGGCGGCGGTCAGCACCAATCGCCCGCCGCCTATCTCGATCAACCCGGCGTCGGCGAGCCGCGGCAGTTCGTCGCCGTAGCGCTCGATTACGTCGACGCCGTATTCGGAACGAAACGCCGCCAGACAGACGCCTTCCTTCAATCGCAGCCCCATGAACAGGGCTTCAGCCGCGCGGTCTGTTTCAGTGAGCTCGTTGCGTTCGGCGATCGCGTTTCCGTCTGTTCCGATTCTGTCGATGTAGGTTTCGGTCTTCAACACGTTGACCCATCGAGCGCTCCCGTCGTAAGAATGAGCGCCGCATCCTATGCCGTAGAACGGCGCGCCGGTCCAATATTTCAAATTATGTTTCGACCTGAACGGGCTGATCGCCTCGGCCGCGCCGCGCTCGACGACCCGAGCGAAATTGGAAATCTCGTATTGCTCGTAACCGGCCGCCTGTGTCGCGTCACTGATCATTCGATACATCTCAGCAGCGAGATCATCATCCGGCTGCGGTCTCAGTCCTCGCTTTAGTTGCGCGTAGAGTTGCGTGCCCTCCTTGAGATCCAGCATGTAGAGCGACAAATGCTCAGGCTTTATCGCCAGAGCTTCACGCAGGTTGAACTCCCAATCCGCCAGGTCCTGTTCGGGAAGTCCCGCAATCAAATCGAGACTGATGTTTTCCAGTCCCGCTTCGCGCAGCAGATCAATCGTGCGGCGCGCGTCGTCGGCAGTGTGCGTGCGGCTAAGCGAGACAAGCTCCCTATCGATGAACGACTGCACGCCAACGCTAGCGCGATTAATGCCGGCGCTCAGCCACTCCGCTACTTTCGTTTTAGAAAGCGTCGCGGGATTGATTTCGATCGTGACTTCGGTGTCCGGCGCAACGTCAAACGCCAAGCGGCAAGACACGATCAGCTTTGCGAGTTGCTGTGCCTCGACTATCGAAGGAGTACCGCCGCCAAAGTAGATCGTGTCAACCTCGGCGCGATCACCTGACGCCTGCGTCAGGTTGTCTCCCCAGTACGCTATCTCGCGGCTCACCGCGTCGATGTAGCGCCCGGCCAGCTCTTGGAAGAAATCGGTCGTGTTGAAATTGCAATAGGTACACTTGCGTTCGCAGAAAGGGATGTGAATGTAGATGCCAACTCGCCTTTGCACTCGGCGATTATATCACGCAACGGCTCGCCAAAGTTCCAGGCGTTATCGGCGCCAGAACTAACTTCGGAGATTCACTAAGGCTGATCCCCTTCGAATGGATCGCCCGACGACAATGGTGTCTCCCCAGGCTGCTGGCTGTCGTGCTCAACAAGAGCCTCAAGCAGAAATAAGTAGGTCTCGAGTATCTCGCGATGATCGGGGCTGCCGCTGGAATGAACCGAATAGTAGGCTTGCGTCAAACCGGCCGCCACGAGTTCGAGATGCTGTCTTCGTTCGTCAACCATAAAGTTCCTCTCGTCCGTCTATTGATCGCTGCCTCATGGTCGCGAAGTATTCCAATTACTGCAAGCGACTCGGCGGAGTTCCCTTCTCCCCCTCGCGCCCTCGTCCCCAACTCGCTAGCCCGCAAGCCCGCCTGATGATATTCTTCCTTCTCTGTTCACAGCCCCCAACTACAAGCTAATCCTTGCGGCGCGTCCTTGCTGAAGCAAAGGCTTGCCCATGGACAAAGAAACACGGAGCGATGATGAGCTATCCTGAGAAACTCGCCGGTCAAAGAATCGTAGTCACCGGCGGCGCGGGTTTCGTCGGATCAAACGTTGTTCGCAGACTGCTGGCCGAGAACGCGCGCGTCGTCGTCCTCGATGACTTCTACACTGGCGACGATAACAACCTGCCAGTCGGTGAAGCCAACCTTGAAGTCGTTCACGGCACCGTAACCGACTTCGATCTTGTGCGCGATGTGGTCAAGGGCGCGAGTCTGGTCTTCCACCTGGCTGCTCGCAACATCATCGTCTCGACCAGGAATCCCCGCGAAGACTATGAAGTCAACATCGGCGGAACTCTCAACGTGCTGCTGGCCGCGCGCGAGTTGAAGATCCCGCGAGTGGTCTATTCATCGTCGACTTCCGTCTACGGCAACCCGCGATACCTGCCCATCAACGAAGACGACGCAACCAACATGTTGAGTCCATACGCGGTGTCAAAGTTCGCGGGTGAGAATTACTGCAAAGCGTTTTATGAGAGCTACGGGCTGTCGTCGGCGGTCGTTCGATACTCGAACGTTTACGGCACGGCGCAGCGGCCTGACAATCCCTACTGCGGCGTAGTCTCGAAGTTCTTTGAATCGGCGATGAAGGGTGAGTCTCCGAAAATTCACGGCGATGGCGAGCAGACTCGCGACTTCACATACATCGACGACGTGGTAGAAGCGACGCTGCTGGCGGGCATCAGCCCGAAGGCGGACGGGCAGGTCTACAACGTCGGGACCGGGCGCGAGGTGACCGTCAACCAGCTCGCGCGGATGATAATCGACATAACCGGCGCGAGCATCGAACCTGCTTATGTGGACCGCCGGGACATCGACAACATCCGGCGGCGCGTGGTGAACATCGAAAAAATCCGGCGCGAGCTTCGATGGATTCCCACATTTACAGTCGAGCACGGTCTCCGTCAAACATATGAATGGCTGAAAGAGACTTCAAAGTGAACGTCGAGGTGACAGACACCGTCACCCAAGCTGAAGCGGCAAACACAGCCGGCGTTGGCGAAGCGCGCAAGGCAGCCTTGAGCGCGAGAGCTCGGCCGCGTGTGTTGTGTATCGCTCCCGCCTGGAACGAAGGCGAACGCATCGCTCGAGTAGTTAGGGCCGTGCCTCGCCATTTGGTAGAAACCACCGTGGTCGTGGATGACGGCTCGACCGATGACACGGCCGATCACGCCGAGAGCGGCGGCGCAACGGTCATTCGAAGCGGCGCGAATCGCGGCGTAGGCGCGGCGATTCGAAGCGGCATCGACTACGCAATCGAACACGGCTACGACATTGTTGTAGTCGTCTCAGGCGGGGGGAAGACTCCGCCCGAACAAATACCCCGGCTCCTGGAGCCGATCATCAATGGCGAAGCTGAACTCGCTCAGGGCTCACGCTATCTGGCCGGCGGCGAGTACCTGCGAATGCCTCTGCGGCGCAGACTCGGCACGCGAGGCTACACGCTTTTGTTTTCCCTTTTCTGCGGCCATAGAGTGACGGATGCATCGAGCGGCTTCCGAGCAATCAAGCTTTCGCTGTTTGACGACAAGCGAATAAACCTGTGGCAGGAGTGGCTCGATCGGTATGAGCTCGAGCCCTATCTCCTGTTCAAGGCTTTGCGTCTGAGACACAAAGTCGTCGAAGTTCCGGTAACGATCGAGTACCCAAAGACCGACGGCATCGCCTACACCAAGATGCGCGCGATAACGGATTGGTGGAAGATTTTTCGACCGATTCTCTTCCTCGGGCTTGGATTGAAACGGTAGACGATTCGGGTATCCCGGGTTGAAGAGGTTCCACTTCGGCATGAGTGCGTGATTTGAGAACCCTCCGTCCCGTGGTATCGTTCCTTTGCACTTATTCTCCGATCCTGATCACTCCGCAGCGCTAAACATTCGCGAGGAACCCAGCGTGAGCAGCGCAGAGCGAGCCCGTGAGGCTCTTCAAGAACATTTCGGCTTTACAGCTTTTCTGGAAGGCCAGGCCGAAGTCATCGAATCGGTGCTAGCCGGGCAGAACGCGGTAGTAGTCATGCCCACCGGCGGCGGCAAGTCGCTCTGCTATCAGTTGCCGGCGTTGATGCTCGACGGCGTCACGCTTGTGGTTTCGCCCCTCATCGCCTTGATGAAAGACCAGGTGGATGCGCTCGCTGCCCGGGACATCCCCACTACTTTTATCAATAGCTCAATCGGTTACGCGGAAACCAACAAACGGCTGAGCGAGATCCGGCGAGGCCTTTACAAACTAGTTTACGTAGCGCCCGAACGCTTTCGAAGCCAGGCTTTTATGGACGCAATCGCAACCGTCAAAGTGAGGTTGTTCGCAGTCGATGAAGCGCACTGCATATCGCATTGGGGACACGACTTCAGGCCGGATTATCTGAGGCTCAAGGACGCCGTCGAGCGCCTCGGGCATCCACAGATAATCGCGCTCACGGCGACCGCAACCCAGAAGGTCAGAGCGGACATCAGCGAACAACTCGGCTTAACCGATCCCCGCTATCTCGTAGCCGGCTTCGATCGCCCGAACCTGGCTCTTCGAGTCGTTCACGTCTCAGCCGAGAAAGAAAAACTGGATACGCTCAAGCGAATAATCAAGACGCCGGGGGGCTCCGGAATAATCTACGCCGCGACACGCAAGAGCGTCGAGCAGATCGCCGCCAAGCTCAAGATGGCCGGTCTCAGCGTCGAACCATATCACGGCGGGATGGGTGAGCTCGAGCGAACTCGCGCGCAAGACAGCTTCATGAGCGGCCGCGTGCAAGCCATCATCGCCACCAATGCGTTCGGCATGGGAATAGACAAACGCGACATTCGATTCGTCGTTCACTATCACTTGCCCGGCTCGATCGAAGCCTACTATCAAGAGGTCGGACGCGCCGGGCGAGACGGCCTTCCCGCCGACTGCCTGCTGCTGTTCAACTACGCCGACACTCGCACGCAACAGTTCTTCATCGAAGGCAATCATCCGCCGCCGGAATTGATCCGCCGGGTCTATCACGAGATCGCTTCATTCGGGCTCGAGAAGATCGAAATGTCCGCGCGCGAGCTGGCCCAGCGGCTCGGAGAGAAAAACGATATGTCGATCTACTCGGCGTTGGTCGTGCTTGAAAAAGCCGGCCACATCGAGCGCGGCCGTTCGACCGACAAAAACATCATCGTGCGGCTGACCTCTCGCGTGGACTTCGCACTGGACCAAGTCGATGGCGATTCAGCCGAGGGCGCCGTGGTGCGCGAGTTGATCTTCAACCGGGACATCAATGATCGTGACCAGACTGAGATCGATCTGAACGCCCTGGGGCGGGCGCTCGATCTTGACGATGGGCAGATTCGGCGCTCGCTTCGTGGGCTTTCAGCGCGCGGCGTCATCTCGTACCGCAACGCGTACCAGGGACGTGGAATAAAGCTGATGGACGATCCACCGGCCCGCGCGCTGCGAATCGACACAAAGGAACTGGCTGCGCGAGCCGCCGCCGAGCAGTCGAAGCTGCGCAAGATGATCGACTACTGCTACCACAAAGCCTGTCTGCGGCGATTCATCTTGAGTTACTTTGGCGATCGCAAGAAGGTCGAGCGGTGTCAGACTTGCTCGGTATGCGCGCCGCACCCGTCGAGCTACGTTGATGTATCGCACTCCGAGAAGGCTCGCGCCGGCGCAGGCACGTTGAGAGTCGGCTCGGCGTCTCGGTCAGCGAAGCTTCCCGCGGCTACTGGAATCGACGAGATGATCATCGATAACGCGCCGACCGGCAGTGAGCTTCGCGCTGAGTTGAGAAAGCGGGCCGAGCTTGATCGGGCTACAAGTGGAGCGGCAAGCATTACTGAAGCAGAACCGCCGCGCGGACGCTGCCTCACCGCCGCCGAGACAATCGTCGTGAGAAAGATCTTGAGTTGCGTCGCGAGGCTCAACGGCAGGTTCGGCAAGGGTACAGTCGCGGCGGTGCTTCGCGGCTCGAGTTCCAAGCAGGTGATCGAGCATCATCTCGACCGGCTCTCAACTTACGGACTGCTGAAAGAGATGACGCAGGACGACGTCACCGCTTATGTGAAGGCGCTGATTCAAGCGAGCTGCATAGCGGTGGGCCGAGGCCAGTACCCGACAGTGAGCCTCACGGATTTCGGCAGAGAAGTAATGATGTCTCGCGCGGAAGTGATGCTCGATGTGCCAGAGTGACAAGATAGCCCGTTCGTCGCTTCTCGCGTCCACACGTTTCTATGATAGATTCTAATTGGAGTCATTGATGCAAACTGAACAACCCGCTTCCGGAGTTCTCCAAATAAATGAGAAAGGCTTCGGCTTCCTTCGTCACGCAGAAACCAACTATCTGCCGTCACCGAAAGATGTCTTCGTCCCGCGAAATTTGATTCAGCACTTCAGGCTGAGGGAAGGCGTGGAACTGACGGGAACAGCGAGCCCGGCCCCCGACGATGGGCGCGGGGGGCGTGGCCGCGTTCAATCCGATCAACTCACAAGCATCGAACTGATCAACGAAACGGATCCTGATCAGTACTCTCGGATGCCCGAGTTCACCAAACTGACCAGCATAGATCCAACCGAACGACTCGAATTGTCGGCGGGCAATCCGAACATGTCTATGCGCGTGCTCGACCTGATCGCGCCGATCGGCAAAGGCCAGCGCGGCTTGATCGTCGCTCCGCCCAAGACCGGCAAGACCACGCTCATCGAAGAGATCGCCGAAGCCGTCGCCGACAACCACCCCGAGACTCACCTGGTCGTCCTGCTGGTCGATGAACGTCCCGAAGAAGTTACGCACCTGAAACGCCGCGTGCGAGGCGAGGTGATCGCTTCATCAGCCGATCAGAACGCCGAGTATCATCTGATGATCACGCACCTGGTGCACGAACGAGTAAAGCGCATGGTCGAATGCGGGCAAGACGTCGTGATGCTGCTCGATTCGATCACGCGGTTGGCTCGCGCTTCGAACCGCGAGACGAGCAGCCGAGGCCGAACGATGAGCGGCGGCGTGGACTCGCGTGCGCTGGAATTCCCGCGAAAGTTTTTCGGCGCGGCCCGCAAAGCTGAGGAAGGCGGCTCGCTGACGATCATCGGCACGGCTCTGATCGACACGGGCAGCCAGATGGACGAAGTGATCTTTCAAGAGTTCAAAGGAACGGGCAACCTGGAAATCCAGTTGGACCGCAGACTCGCCGAAAGAAGAATTTGGCCCGCGATAGACATCTCGAAATCAGGCACTCGCAAAGAAGAGAAGCTCTTCGATGCCGACACGATGCCGCTGATCAACCTGCTCCGCCGCGCGCTTTCGAACAAGAAGCCGATCGAAGCGATGGAAATGTTGCTGAAAGGCTTAAGCGAGACGCGTGACAATCGAGAGTTCCTGGATCGGTTGAAGCAAAGCGCTTGATCGAGTGTTACGCACTAAAGAGCTAATCGCCCGATGATTGAATACGATTTCGACGTACCTTTTATTTCGAGCCTCGCCCTACGGGAGAAGCAGATTCAGCAGAATTACCGCCCACTCATCGCGGTGCACAAGTGGTTTGCGCGAAGACCCGGAACATTGTTCCGCGGATTGCTCCTCTCCGAATTCGCCGCAGGGCCAATCAGTGAGGAATTCTATCGCGCACAGGACTTCAGCGGTAAGCGTATCGCTGATCCATTCATGGGAGGAGGAACTCCGCTCGTAGAGGCCAACCGAACCGGATGCGCAACCATCGGCTTCGACATTAACCCGATGGCGTGGTGGATTGTCCGTGAGCAAATCGAACATCTCGATCTGGTGTCTTACCGGCGGGCTGCCGCCGATCTGCGCGCTTCGCTGGAGCAGGAAGTTGGCCATTTGTATCGCACACGCTGCGTAGTCGATGGCCGGCCTGACGCGCTAGTAAAATACTTTCTTTGGGTTAAGGTGCTCCGGTGCGATGGCTGCGGCGACACGTTCGATCTCTTCCCGGGCTACCTGCTTTCTGAGAACATTCGTCATCCAAAGAATGTCTTAGTCTGCGCCGCGTGCGGGGAACTCAACGAGGTTGAAGATCGGAAGCATCCAGGTCGATGCGCGTTCTGCCCTTCACGCTTGCGTACCGAGGGCGTTGTTTCTCGAGGAAAGTGCATTTGTCCTAACTGTAGGAAAAGCCATAGCATTCCCGGAAAGCCATCGGCTCCCTTCGAGCACAGACTGTTTGCCATAGAATACGCGAACCCCAGTTGTGCAAAGCGCCACCAAGGACGATTCTTCAAGAAGCCAGATCCTGAGGATCTCGAAAACATCGAGAAGGCGAGTAAACTTTTCGGCGCCCTTACACCCAAGTTTATCCCTGATGACCATATTCCCGAGGGCGACGAGACCAGCAGGCTACACCGTTGGGGATACGGGCGCTACAGGGAGATGTTTAATGAACGCCAATTGCTCGGTCTGGAGTTAAGTGCTCGCGCGATTGCAGCCAAACGCAATAGCCGCGTCCGCACGGCCCTCGCAACGAACCTGTCTGACCTACTTCGGTATCAGAACATGCTTTGTCGCTACGATACTATGGCACTCAAGTCGCTCGACATATTCTCAGTTCACGGCTTTCCTATTGGCCTGATACAGGTTGAATCGAACTTGCTCGGTGTGCTCAACCCTACAACAAGGCAGCCGATCGGGAGCGGCGGCTGGCTAAATATCATTGAGAAGTATACGAAGGCGAAGGCTTATTGCGACAAGCCTTTCGAGATCAGGCACCAAGCTGGCCGCAGAGTGAGTGTACCGATGGTCGGCGAGTGGATTGGGGAGAGCAGCAACGGCGCTGGTTCAACCAAGAGGGAGGTTCGCCTGGAATGCCGCGATTCGGCTGCGGTTCATCTGAGTGAAAGATCCTTGGATGCGGTCTTCACTGATCCACCGTATTACGGCAACGTTCAATACGCCGAGCTTATGGACTTCTGTTATGTTTGGCTTCGGCGGTTGCTCCCAGAATTCCCGGCCTTTCAAGCCGCCAGCACGAGATGCGCCGAGGAACTCACTGGGAACGAGACCGCCGGACGCGGGCTTCCGCATTTCACTGAAGGCCTGAGCCGAGTTTTCCGGCACATGGCAACCGCGCTCAAAAAAGGCGCACCACTCGTTTTCACTTTTCACCACAATGCACTTGAAGCCTACTTCCCAATCACGGTCGCAATCCTGGACGCGGGCCTTGCCTGCTCCGCTTCGCTGCCTTGCCCTGCTGAAATGGGTGCTTCGATCCACATCAGCGGGACGCGTTCTTCGATTATCGACACTGTATTCGTTTGCCGAAGTACCGGCCGCCTGCGCCGACAGTGGCTTGCCGAGAA
>JBGQGO010000117.1:0-12475 GCA_041497455.1 Blastocatellia bacterium
CCCACGAAGACGAACTTGCCGCCGCGAATTGCTACGGCTTCGGTGAGCGTGTTTGTGGAATCGACGGTGTAGATGAGGCCGTTGCGGAGAATCAGGTCAGCCGGGTCAGGTGACATCATCTCCTGCGCGCTGAGCGTGAACGGTGTAAACGAGACGAGTATGCACGCTATGAGTACGACAAGAATGCGTTTGAACATGGTTCTGCTCCTCTTTGGTCAGAGCGCCGATTGACGCTGTTCCGAATCCCACCAACGCAGTTGGTGGATCGTTCATACTCAGCCTACAAGAGCCTGCAGCGCGGCTGCTCTTCCGAATCCCACCAACGCAGTTGGTGGATCGTTCATACTCAGCCTACACAGCGGCGCCCCGGCTTGCTTTCCGAATTCCGGCGAGGCAGTTGGTGGATTTGGGGAGGCGTGCGGCTGCTGTTTCGTAGGCTGAGTATGAACAATCCACCAACTGCGTTGGTGGGATTCCGGATGAGGGAGCGGCTGTCTCTGTTGTAGGTCGAGTATGAACGAACCACCAACTGCGTTGGTGGGATTCCGGATGAGCGCATGGCAGTCTCTCTTGTAGGCCGAGTATGAACGAACCACCAACTGCGTTGGTGGGATTGTACCTGAATACTTGCGTATCATCGACTTTCTCAGCAGCCTGCTAGACGATTCACACACCAGTCTCACCGCCTCCCGCGCCTAAGCTCCCGCGCCTAAGCTCCCGTGCTCAAGCCCGCGCACTGTCGCCTCATTTCCCGTGGTGACCGTTCCACGCTTTCACATAGCGCGCCGTCTTAGGATTAGCTTCGTTCCAATTCGGCGCTTCGGAGTTGTTTGCGATCATCACAAGCGCAAGCGCGACCATACGGTCGACCTTTTCCATGTTGGCATAGTCGATCTTGTCCCAGTGATCGCCCGCGCCGTGATAGTCCGGATAGACAAACGCCGTGCACAATGTGTGAGCAGGCACACCCTGATCGGCGAGCGCCTGATTGTCGCTTCGGCCGAAGAACGCGTCGCTGTTCTGCTCGTGCTTGTAGACCTTGATGCCGGTCAGTCTGCCGGCCGCTTCCATAATCGCGCCGACATCGGAATAGTCAAACCCTGTCAGCGACGCGTTCGCGAGCTGCGGCCCTTCACTGCTGTCAGTGCGGCCAACCTGCTCGAGATTGATGTTGGCAACCGACTTGTCGATCGGATACACCGGATGACGGCCATAGTATCGCGAGCCCAGCAGCCCTTTCTCCTCGCCAAAGAAAGTCATGAAGACAATGCTTCGCTTGGGGCGTTGCTTGAGCGTCGCAAGCGCCGACGCCAGCTCGATCACCGAAACCGTTCCGCTGCCGTCGTCATTCGCACCGTTAAAGACGTTGTCGCCGGTAAGCTCGGGGCGTGTGCCAATGTGATCGTAATGTGCGGTCAACAACACATAGCTATCTCTCAAGATCGGATCCGATCCGCGCAGCAACCCGATCACGTTTCGCAGGCGCACCGGCCGCTCGACGGCCGCAGGCAACCGAAGCTGCAACTCCGCTGTCGCCGGCCCGGGTTTCAACTCGTCGTAAAGCTTGACGACTTTGGAATCGTGAACCGTTATCACCGGCGTGCCTGGCGGTTGAACACGCCCGCGCCTGTCCTGCGGATCAATCAGACGTCCCTGTCCTGCTCCGGCGCCCCTGGTGCTCAAGCGATCGATCGATAGCACCAGCGCAGCTTTCAGCCCCGTCATCTTATTGAGGAATTCCTGCCGCGCCATAAACATCTCAAGCCTGCGCGGCCCTTCCTCGCGACGAGAGTCGGGGATTTCAGTGATGACGACCTTCCCTTCAACCTGCTCGGGCTTGAGCGCCGCAACAGAGTTTGCATCCGCGTAGGCGACCTTTAACAGAGGGGCTGAGAAGTTCAGCTCTTTGTCGATGTTGAAGCTCACCTGGTCCTTGGCGACGCTTATCGTCTCGGTCCCGGCCTTGAGCTTCAAAGCAAAGGCGTCCATCGGCGTCTCAGCCATCACGAAGTTAGCGCTCTGGAAATAACCGTCGTCACCGGCAGGCTCGAGGCACGCGCGACGAAATTGCGCGGCGATGTATTCAGCGGCGATGTCGAGTCCGCGCGAAGGAGTGTTGCGGCCTTCGAGCGCGTCCGACGCGATGAACGACAAGTGTCCGCGCAGCGAATCAGCAGAAACATGATCCCGCATCGCGCGAACGTCCGGCGTTATGGCGAACTCCTGCGGCGCTGCCTGCTGCGCGCTAAGACAACACGCGGTAATACACAGCACAAGAACGCTGCGAATGAGACGCGGCGAAGAGACAGCCGCAGTCCGTCGTTTCACATCAAATCTCATCCGTCACCTCCTGGGCGTTGCGCCCCAAACGGGGCTGGAGTCGAATCAGTTTTAGCTGACGAACCGGTCTGGAGCTTCGTCGAAGCCAGGCCTCACGAAACTCTGCGCCTTAGGAAACGCTTGCTCCGTCGCGCGGCGCAGTTGCTCGAGATGAAGCATCATCGGCAGGATGCGATCGGACTTTTCCGGCAGAAGCTCTCGCAGCCTGCCCCACGCGCTGATCGAGCGCTCCATTCCGATCAATGCGACTTTGGCTGAACCGTCAGAATCACTTTGTAAAGCGGCTTCTGGTTCTTCTTCTTCTTCTTCTTCGAGGTCGTCTCGCATAAGCCCTCGCATGATCTTCACCGCGATTTGAAACTGATACCACCGAATCACCTCGATCGCGTCTTGAATGTTCGAAGCGCGATCCTGGGCCTCAAAGTCGACGAGCGGCAAATCTCCGAGGGTCGGGTCGGCGTCGCGCTCTTGCTCCGAGTCGGGGTACTCGCGATCGAACCAATCATTGACCAGCCTGGCGTACTGCTCTGCCGATCGCGCTAGCGGGTTGCTTTTAGTCCTGGCCTTCCGGCGATCCTTCTCCTCTCTGGCCGGCTCGACGTCTAGCGACTCCAAATCAATGCCTCGCTCGGCCGCCATTGTCGCTATCATCTCGTGAGTCTGTTTGAAGATCGAGGCCAGTTTGTCCCAGAACGCTTCGCTGTTGATATCGTGAGCGGCCGGATCATCGCGATCCTCTTCTTCCATCGAGTAGAGCATGCAGCGAGAGGTGAACGGGCAGCGCTCACACCATCGATCGCAGTAGTTGTAGATACCCTCGATGAACCGAGGATCGTCTGGATTTGGGATTTGAGATTTCCGTTTTGCCATTCGTGATTCGCGATTTGTTATTTGCGATTTGAGATTTGTTATTTGCTATTTGCCATTGCGTACGAGAATTTGAGATCAACCATTTGAGACTCAGCGAATCGAACACCTCAGATGCCGGTTCCCAAATAGCAAATCACAAATAGCAAATCTCAAATAACAAATCTGAGACTACGCGCCCCGTGCATTTACCCCCGGTCGCGGCGAAGCGTCAACCCGCCGTCGACCGTGATGACCTGGCCAGTGATGTAGTTGTCGGGTTCGACCAGCAGCCTCACGACGCGAGCTACATCCGCTGGTCTCCCGAAGCGCGGGATGATCTTCTGATCGATGTAAAAGTCGTACTTCCCAGAATCGATCGACTTCAGCGCCATGCCCGCGCGGTTGACGCCCGGTGCAACAACGTTCACACGGACGCCGCCCGGTCCGCCCCACTGCTTTGCCATTATTCGAGCGGCGCCGATCAAGGCCGTCTTCGGACCGGCGTAATTGATGCTCGATTCGAACGGGGCCACGGCTTGCATCGTCGACAGCAGCACGATCGTGCCCTCGCTTCCGCGCTTTATCATGCGAACCGCAGCTTCGCGTGCGAGCAGAATTGGCGCGATGTAGTTCTTCTGGATCGAGGCGTGCAAGTCCGAATCGGTCACATCATCAAACTTCACGCGCGCGGGATCGCCGGTGAAGCAAACCATCCCGTACAGACCGCCTCCGATCGCGTCTGCGGTTTCGACGTAGCGCACGCGCACGCCAGGTTCCGAAATGTCGCCCGCTACGAGATAGACCGTACCCTCGTATCTGGCTTCCACAGCCTGTTTCAAGGCTTCGGCCCGTTGGCGATCTCGCAGGTATCCTGCGACTACAATCGCGCCCTCGCGAGCCAGCAGCGCCACCGTTGCGCTCCCCAGGCCACCCGTTCCGCCGGCAATCAGCACGACGCGGCCAGCCAACGAGCGTTCGTTGAAGTCAAAGTCGAATGAGGTATCCGGGCCTGCCAAGCGTTTAGTCCTCCAAACGGTTCGGACAAGTGTCCATCAAAGGCCACATTCTAATCAAGCCAGCAGCGCTTGTGCTTCGTCTAGCCTAAGAGTCTGGTGTTACACTTGAGTACTCTCCGAGCCGCCGTTTCTGGGGGTAATGATGATCAAGAATCGTATCTCAACTTTGTCAATCGCTTTGTTTATGATCATGCAGGTACCGGCCGGGGCGGATGCGCTCCTACCAGTCGCTCCGCAGGACAAGAAAAAACAAGATCAGGGCGAGATAAAGCTCTCGACCGAGTTGGTGCAGATCGACGTGCTCGTGACGGGCAAGGACAACAAGCCAGTAGGCGGACTCAAGCGCGAAGACTTTGAGCTGTACGACAACAACAAGGCCCAGCAGATAACCAACTTTTCTTACGAAGAGACCGACAAGCTACGCGTCGGCGATCAGACGACCGAGGCGAGCGCGTTGCCGCGAGCGATCGCCGCCGGTGAGCTGAAGCGAGTGATCGCCTTCGTCGTGGACACGCTTCACATCAAATTCGAAAACATCTACCGGACGCGGAAGATGCTCGAAGACTTTGTCGATAACAAGATGCAGCCCGGCGACCTGGTGTTGATACTGCCGACGGGAGGAGGCTCGGGCGTGCTGCAGCAATTCACATCCGACCGGCGCTTATTGCATCGAGCGATAGAACGTCTCCGCCCTCTCTTCTTTTCGAACGACTCTACTCCGTATCGCAGCTTCGCCCGCCTGGGCGGCGCGCCCGGCGGCCAAATGGGTACAGGTGGGCGCGGCGCCGGCGGGATGTCGATGCCCCGCGGCGGGAACTTCGGAGCGATGCCCGACCCGCTCGAAGAAGCCGACGTGCGCGCTACTCTCAACGCGCTAAACGAGACCATCAAGTCGATGACAAGGCTTCCAGGCCGAAAGGTCAGCGTGCTCGTATCCGAGGGGCTAAGGATCTTCGCAACGCAAACGATTAGCGATCTAACCAAGACAACTGGCCTGGCTGCGCGCGCAAACGTGGTCTTCTACACGATCGATCCGCGGGGACTGGATCCCCTCGTCCTTAGCGCCGGGGACGAGATCGACCAGGATGCTGACCCGGTAACCGCGGTAACTAACGCTTCAGATCGGAAGCGAGACGACTTCCACGAGTCTCAAGACAGCTTGAGGGCGATCGCGGTTGACACCGGCGGAAAGTTTTTTGGAAACAACAACGATATCAAGCAGGGGCTTGATGCGATGCTCGATGAGAACTCGGCGTACTACATGCTCGGCTTCTATCCGGAGGCCAGCCGCTGGGACGGAAAGTTTCACAAGGTCAAAGTTGTCGTTCGCAACCGGCCCGACCTCACTGTCTCTTTCCGCAAGGGCTATCTTGCGAAGTCGCCGCCGTCAGATTCGCTGGCGAAGCTGGATCCCAAAGTCGCCGAAGCGATCGAAGCCATCTCGTCGCCGCTTGTCCGGCGCGATCTGGACCTTCGCCTCACGCCGCTCTACGCCGACAACGCCCAACGCGAGCCGATCGTCACCCTGTTGCTTCACATCGACGCGTCCAGGCTGAGCTTCACTCAATCAGAAGGCAGATATCAGGGCAAGCTCGATGAGATCGGCTTCGTGCTCGATGCTAACGGGAAGGCGGTTGATAAGTTCTCAAACGAGCTGCTGTTGAATCTTCAGCCGCAAACCTATGACACCGTTCTCAACCGCGGACTGGTAGCCACACGAACCTTGAACGTGAAGCCCGGTGTTTATCAGGTCAGACTCTTCGTACGCGAAGCGATCTCGGGACTTATAGGGACCGCAAACGACTACATTGAGATCCCGGATTTGAAGGCCGACCGCCTGTCGACGAGCAGTCTTTTCGTTAGCGGCCAGGCCGTCGAAGAAGGCAAGGTCGTCAACACGGCGGGCGAGGGCGGCACGCCGTCGCAAAGACGCTTCAACCGCGACGGTGAGTTTACGTACTGGCTGGCGATCTACAACCCGAAGCTTGACGGCAAGACCAAAGAGCCGCGGCTCGAGGTGCGCGCGCGAATCTTGCGGGGCAATCGGGTGGTGTACAAGGGCGAGCCTCGGCCGGTTGTCGCGGCGCAGGGCAGCACGCCAACTCGCATCATCACCGGCGGGATTGTGAAGCTCCTGAAGCTTCAGCCCGATGACTACACGTTGGAGGTGACCGTTCGCGACAAGCTGAGAGCAAAAGAGAACCGCAGCCTGATCCGTCAGGAGATGGACTTCAGCGTCGATTAAAACGTTCCCAGGCCAGCCACGCTAGAGTGGGAACGTAGAGGCTCGCGCCCAGCCACAGCGGTACTTCGGGATAGACCAAGGGCGTGTACCAGACGAGATACAGCAGCACCGAAGCACAACTAAGGTACAACCATCCCAGGCCGGGCGCGAAGCACAGGAACGGAACCAGCCACACGTAGTACCAGGCGTAGCGCGGCGTGGTCAGCAACAGGTAGGTTCCAATCAAGGCTAGGGCGCCTCGGGCGACATCCGACACGTCTCGCTTGACTCTCAGCAGCCACCAGATGGTGACCGCCATCAGGCACGCCGCCGCAAAGACCAGGAATACATCCGTCGGAATCGAAACCACCTTGCGAACCGCATCGAGCAAGAAATACCTCGCGCCGCTTTGGACGAAGCCTTCCTCCTCGACGTACCCGCGAACGAACGCCAGCGAGTTGCTGCCCGCGCTCCAATACGGGGCGTAGGCCAGCATTATGGTCGCACCAAAAGCAACGAGCATCGCCAGATTGCCTTTGTGAATCACCCGGGTGACAAAGCTTGAGCGGGCCGGCTCCTCATCGTGGTGAGATCTCTTGGCGCTCAGGGCCTCGGGCCTCGCAACGAGAAACACCGGGAGCAGAAGAGCAGGATAAAACTTGACCAGCGTCGCCAGCGCCAGCGGAATCCCGGTGAGCGCGTGCTTACGGCTCGACCATGCGAGAAGCGCAAGCGCGAGAAACGCGATGTACACCGCTTCGATATGCCCGCTATGCGCGCCTTCGAAGATCACAAGCGGATGCCACGCGAAGATGATTGCTCGCGCCGGATCGATGCCGCTTCGCGCGAGCACGAGCATCAGTAGGAGTATCGTGATCAAGTCGAACGATGACATCGCGGCCTTGAACGCGGTCACGCTCATTGGGCGGATTCGTGCGGCCGCGAGGAAGACAACCTGAGCCACAGGCGGATACGGCGACCGCCACTGCTTGTCCTCGCGGGTAATGTTCGGGTAGATCTTGTCGTCGCGCAGTCCGCTTAGCTCACCAGCTTCCGGAACGTAACGGTATGGACTAATCCCCGCCGATTGCACGTGACCATCCCAGACGTAGCGGTAGACATCGGACGACAAGTAAGGCCGCTGCGGCACAAGCACCGCGCGACTCGCTGCGGCAAAAAAAATAACCAGGGCAACGGTGACCCACTTGGCGGCGCGCGTCGAACGATCAGACCATCGTTGTACCGCGAAACAGGCAAGGACGTACAACGCGAGTTGGCCGATAAACAAACTAATGTACGCCGCGATCCATTGAGTGAAGCGGTGAAGGTCTCTGCCCCAAAAGTAGAGCGATGTGCTGGCAGCCCCAAGGACAAAAAGAGCGACGGGAACGAAAGCAACCGAAAGCGCCGTTCGCGATTTCTGCATATTACCTGCCTGAGGACCGCCCTCAGTCATCCAGATGTGTTCCGCGACTACGAGCGATCTGGTAGAGCTTTCCCGCTGTGGTGTCGGTTTCGTCCGGCGACTCGATTTGAATCGTCACGTGCCCAATGTTGAACCCGGAACGCAACTGCGCTTGGAGCGCTTCAAGCACCGTCCTGTGCGCGACACCCGGCTCGATGGTCACGTGAGCCGAAAGCGCTTCCATCCCGGAGCTGATAGTCCACACGTGGAGGTCGTGCACATCCGTTATCCCCGGCACCGCGTGCATAGCCTCGACGACTGCGCGGATGTTGATGTGTGACGGGGTGCCCTCCAACAGTATGTTCACCGACTCGCGTATGAGCTGCCACGAGCTGTAGATGATCAGCAAGCACATCGCGACGCTGATCAACGGGTCCGCCAGAGTCCATCCCCATCGCCAGATCAAAACACCGGCCACAATAGCGCCGACCGAGCCGAGCGCGTCGCCCATCACGTGCAGGAATGCGCCGCGCATGTTGAGGTTTTCTCCGGAGGCAGAGTGAAGCACAAACGCGCTGACGGCGTTGACCGCGAGTCCGCCCATTGCGATCAACGTGACCTCGAAGCCCTTAACGTCCTCGGGTGATTTCATTCGATGAAAGGCTTCGTATGAAATGAGCAGAGATATCACCACCAGCGCCGCGCCGTTGGCGAGGGCCGCGAGTATCTCCATTCGGTAATATCCGTAGGTCTTCCGAGTGGTGACCGGCCGAGCCGCGAACCAAAGCGCAAGCAGCGCAAGCACCAGCGACGCGACGTCGGCCAACATGTGCCCGGCGTCGGAAAGCAGCGCCAGCGAGTTAGTCAGGAACCCGCCGATCGCCTCTGCGAGCATATAGAGGAATGTGAGCACGAGCACGGCAGTCAGGCGCCGCCGGTTGCTTCCGTGACTGTGAGAGTGATCCTTCTTATGTGCTTCGGACATGCAGATGGCCGTGGCCAGGTTCTCCTGGGAGCGCAGGCATCCCTGCCTGCCTGGCGTTTGCGCGAGAAGAGGCCAGGCAGGATGCCTGCGCTCCCAGGCGCTACTTCACGCCGAGCAACTCGACTTCAAAAATCAGCGTCGCACTCGGCGGAATCACGGGCGGTCTGCCGTTCGCGCCGTATGCGAGGTCCGGCGGGATTATCAGCTTTCGCTTGCCGCCGATTTTCATCGTCATCACCCCCTCATCCCATCCTTTGATGACGCGTCCCATGCCGATCGGAAACGTGAAAGGCTGACCTCGATCAACAGAGCTGTCGAACTTAGTCCCGTTCTCAAGCGTGCCGGTGTAATGAACGGTCACCATCTGGCCTGGCTTCGGACTCTCACCTGTCCCGACGACACGATCAACATATTTTAAGCCTGACTGTGTCGTGACTTGTGATGGCGCCATACGAGTCTCCTGCAACGCGACCGCCCGCCAACGGCCGCCCCGCTTAACAAACGTGTCGGTGTACCTGAACGCTCCGCTGGCGTCCTTGCCGTCGATTGTCAGCTTTCCGGTCCAGCGCCCGGCAACCACGCCGGTATCGCCAAAAACCCGGACAGTCACTTCGTCGAGGCTGTAAGACTCAACTTTGATTACGCGAATAGCACCCTCGATATACTGAGTCTTGTCGAAGACTTGTCCTTCATCGCCGGTGAAAATGAACTGATCATCGAGAATTCGGTTGAGCGCTTCCTTGTCGCGGTTCTTGAAGGCCTCGCTCCATTGTTGATCCGCGACTCTCAACAACTGCTCAGCGCTGGCAGACGCCGCCCTGGTTTGCCGGCCCTTGCTTGTAGGCTTGCTTTTCGTCTGCGGGGCGGCACTAGATGACACCACCAGCATCAGCAATACGGCCAGACCTGCACGTTTCATCATTCGGTTCTCCCTTGAAATGTCCGACAAACTTCAGTTTGTCGTGCGTTTGTCGCGGTGTCCGATTTTCGCCTCATCAACAACTCAGCGACGAGCTGAAGATCGTCGACAACCACGTAGTGGTTGCAGGTTTATAGCCACCGGGGCGCGCCCAGATGCTCACTCCTTTAGGAGTGAAATGTTTTCCGCTGCTAACCAGGCACATTGAACTCCTAACGGAGTTCGCACACTCCCACGTCTCGTTACTATAAACATTGAACTCCTAACGGAGTTCGCCGCCACGGCTAGC
This sequence comes from Blastocatellia bacterium, assembly GCA_041497455.1. Classification (GTDB taxonomy): domain Bacteria; phylum Acidobacteriota; class Blastocatellia; order UBA7656; family UBA7656; genus Onstottus_A. The sequence goes on from JBGQGO010000117.1 coordinate 10,028, forward strand.
GTGCGATCTATATACATAGAACTCCTACGGAATCCACGAAAATTCAATTGTCCAAACTCCAGCGACTAACTGAAGCTAGCCGGACATCGCTGCTTCGGCGTTTGCGCAGCGCAAGAGTTTATATTGCTCTGTCGAGCGACAGCAAGGTTTGCATGGGAGCGCAGGCATCCCTGCCTGCTCCCCGCCGACCGAGAAAAGCGCGGAGGAACACGCAGGCAGGGATGCCTGCGCTCCCAGGATGCCTGCGCTCCCAGCGGGTCAACGAGCGTTGACAACTTGAGACGCCACTCCGCCGACGTATACGAGCTTGTGATTTGAGAAGCCCAACTCGGCGGCGTTGTACAACTCTTCGATCAACGCGGGCCCATAGCGCGAGAGGAAGTAGTAGACGTTAAGCTCGCGCTCCTGGAGGTTCTTGTCCGGATAGAGCGTAGTGAAGGCTCGCTCGACTTGACGATACGCCGTTTCGTCGCGATGCGCGCTCGAGTGGATGAACCGCGTGCGAAGGTGTTCGAGCTGGTACATTATCTTTTCGCGGGCTCGTTTAAGCGGATCACTCAGCGTTGAGTCCGTTTGGCGCAACGCGTCCCCGAGCTTGTCGAGGTGTTCGTTCAGAACTCGCTCAGCCTCTGTGAAGGCGGCCGCCGCGCCTCGATCCAGACTCTGCTCGACCACTTTGGTAACCGCCGGGTGCAGCCCATCGAAGAAGTCTTGAAGCTCGAGCCCGTGCTTCTTCATCGTCTTCTGATGACGGCCTTCGACGATCGTGAAGCTCGCGCGCGGCAATACGCACGGCTCCTGACGCCCTAGCGTCTCATACACCGCGCGAAGCTGCGCGAAGTACGCAATCTCAGCGGGGCCTCCGATGTACGCGGCAGTGGGCAGCAGGTAATCCTGGACCACCGGCCTGAGCGTCACGTTAGGGCTAAAGCAACTCGGACATTGGCTCGCGAGCTCAACAAGCTCCTGGTTGCTGAATGAACGGTCCGAGCCTTTCACCGCGAAGCGGCCGTCGTGATGGGTAAGCGCAGCACGCCGGCCCTCGTCCATTATGAACAGTGGGACCATGTCTTCGGACACGTGAATCTGCGCGTGATAGCCGGCCTCTTCAAGCTCGCGGCTGCGCGCGACAAGAGCCCGGGCGATCTCGCTCGATTTCCGGATCGCTTCCGCGTAGAGCGGCGAGGCCACCTGCTTCAGCTCCTCATCGAGCGGATCGAACAACACGACTCCGTACTCACGAAACAGCCGCGCCATCAATCGCGAGAACGCGTCCGCAAATCCCACGCCCTGTTCGTAGCTCTCGCGAAGGTCGCGCTCGAGCGCGGGCGTGAACTCCGAAGGCGCGAGGTGTGCGACGAGTTCGTCAATCGTTTTGCCGATGCCTTCGCAGAGCGCGACGCGGCCAACCGGCTCATCAGCCTTGTGGCCGCTCGCCTCGTATTGAATCCGCTTCAAATGCCCTTCGCGGTCCACGACGCGGCAATGGTTCACTTCTTCATAGTCGTGGTCTTCGCTCGCAACCCAAAAGACCGGCACGGCTTCCACGCCCTGGTCGCGCAGGCAGGCTGCCAGCTTGATCACGCTGAGCGCCTTGTGAATCGTGTACAGAGGCCCGGTGAACAGCCCTGCTTGCTGGCCAGTAACGATTGCAACCGCCCCGGGACGGCGAAGCATATCGATATGCTTGAACGTCAATTCAGGCGAACCAACCCGGCGGTTGATGCGATCGAGCGCATCCGGCACGCGCTTGCGATCGAACTGCTGCGCGCCGACCCGCCGGGCGTGATCGGCGAGCGGTTCATCAGCACGGCCGTAGCTTGCGTAGAAGCGCGCGACCTTCCGGTAGTCGTACATGAAATCGTTAAACAGCGGAGTCGTGTGCGGGATGTCGGTGAACCGCAGCGAGTCGGTGAGCTTTTCAGCAGCAGCTTCGAGGTTTTTACAGTCAGCAGTCATAGTTCTAATTCGTGATGCGTGAAACGTGATGCGTGATGCGTGACCGGAACAGTCAGCAGCAGTGACCTTCTCACGAATCACGCATCACGTTTCACGCATCACGCTTCACTCCATCTCCGGGAAAAGCCCGGTCTTGCGAATCACCGCCGCAATCTTCTCTTTGTCCGAACTGCTCACCGGACTCAGCGGCGCGCGCGGGAAACAGCCGGCAAGCCCGAGTATCTCCATCGCGGCTTTGAGTCCCGGCACACTCAGACCAGCCGTGACGATTTGGGAGAGCGGCGCGATGCGATTCTGAAGCTCCCGTGCGCGTAGTGTGTTGCCAGCCTTTGCCGCTTCATACAGCTCTACACACGCTCGCGGTGCGGCACATGCAACGCCGAGGATCGCGCCTGTTGCTCCCATCGTGAGCGCGGGGTACACAATGCCCCCATTTCCTACCATCACGGAAAACCCTTCAGGCACGAGGCGAAGGGTCTCCGAAATCGC
>JBGQGO010000118.1:0-12473 GCA_041497455.1 Blastocatellia bacterium
CGAGCTTCTTCAGGAGGCGCCAAGGAGATCGTCGAGCTTCTGAAGAAAGCTGGCGCGGTCGCGGTAGAAGTCACGGTCGACCCCGAAGTCTTGAAGAGCTATGCCGGTTTGTATAAGAACGAGCAGGTCGGCGAACTCACCATTGAGATCAGAGACGGGAAGCTCGCCGGAAAAGTGAGCGGCCAGGGTTGGTTCACGACTTCTGCGATCAGCAGGAATGCATTCGCGATCATCGAGGTTGAGGCGACGATCACGTTTAACGCAGAGGCCGACAAAGTCACCGGGTTGACGTTGAGCCAGGGCGGTGCGAACTTCGTCTTCAAACGAGTCGAGCAGAAATAGTGTTCGTAGCTCATTTTGGACTGCGGCGGCAAGGTACTCCGCGACGCCGCTTTTGGGTTCGATTGGAATCGTCAGCAAACGCGGGGTCGGGGAGTACGTGGCCGCCGCAGTCCAAAATGAACTACGAACAGTCTCAGGAGGGTTTGATGTTTCACCATCGCACTATTGACGGAGTCCGGCGCACCCTTAGCTTTGCGCTTCTCATCGTTCTCGTTGCGAGCATCGCCACTATTGCGCGAGCACAGAACTGGCCGTCGTTTCGCGGGCCGAACGCTTCGGGCGTCGCAGACGGCAAGCCTACGCCTACGACCTGGGACGCGACCAAAGGCGCGAACATTCTCTGGAAGACGCCGATTCCCGGACTGGCGCACTCGTGCCCGGTTGTCTGGGGCGATCGAGTCTTCGTGACGACGGCCATCAGCAGCAAAGGCAGCAACGACTTTCGTCACGGTCTGTACGGCGACGTCGATTCTGACAAAGACACTTCGCCTCATACCTGGCATGTCTATGCTCTCGACAAGCGGACGGGCAAGATCGTCTGGGATCGCGTCGCTTGTGAAGGCGTGCCCAAGGTCAAGCGCCACATCAAGTCTACCCACGCCAACTCTACTCCGGCGACTGACGGGAAGTACGTCGTGGCGTTCTTCGGCTCGGAGGGTTTGTATTGCTACGACGTAAACGGGAAGCTCATCTGGAAAAAAGACCTGGGCATTCTTGACGCCGGGTGGTTCTACGACCCTGACTATCAGTGGCAGACGGCGAGCTCGCCGATCATCTACAAGAACATGGTCATCGTGCAATGCGATGTTCAGAAGAACTCGTTCATCGCGGCTTATGACTTGAAGAACGGCAAGCAGCTTTGGATGACTCCACGCGAAGAGATTCCATCGTGGGGCACGCCTACAATCTACGAAGGCCCCTCGCGCGTCGAGCTGATAACAAACGCGACCAGAGCCGCGCGAGCATACGACCCGATGACCGGCAAAGAGCTTTGGCGGATGACGGGCAATCCCGAAGTTACGGCTACGACGCCGATCACAGGTCACGGGCTGATCTTCATCTGCAACAGCTATAGTCCGAACCAGCCGATCTATGCGATTCGCGCCGGCGCCAGCGGAGACATCTCGCTCAAACCGAATGAAACTTCCAATCAGCACATCGCGTGGAGCATGCAGCGCGGCGGGACCTACATGCCGACGCCGCTGATCTACGGCGAGTACATGTACACGTGCGCGAACCAGGGAATGATGGCCTGTTACAATCCAAAGACCGGTGAGCGAATCTATCAACACCGCATCGGAGACAAGGGCGGTTCCTACAGCGCATCGCCGGTCGCGGCTGATGGGAAGATCTATCTATCGAGCGAGGACGGCGAGATCTTTGTGGTGAAGGCCGGCGCCAAGTATGAGTTGTTGGCTACAAACCAGATGGGCGAGGTGTTGATGGCTACACCGGCGATTTCCGACGGTATGATCTTTGTGCGAGGCCAGCACAACGTCTTCGCCATCGCTGAGCGTGCATCGGCGGCGCCAACGAAATGAGCGGCGCTCGGTTCGTCGATATGGACTGCGGCGGCAAGGGTACTCCCGCGACGCCGCTTTGGTATTGACCGGAAGACAAAAGCGGCGTCGCGGGAGTACCCTTGCCGCCGCGGTCCATACCCGTAGTTCGGCCTTTAGGCGGAAGTTCGTAGTCTGGGATTTGATGCATCGATCGAAGACAAACAGGGAGGGACCTCTTACGTGAAGCGAATTCTATCCGTGCTACTCTACTCATTGCTGGCTTGCATGGTTGCTTCAGGCTTTTCGGGAGCCGCAAAGACAAAGCCTGCCGGCTCGAGCTCGAATTGGGCGCAGTGGCGCGGCCCTGACAGCCAGGGCGTCTCCAACGAAAAGAACCTCCCTACTGAATGGAGCGAGACAAAGAACGTGCTTTGGAAGACAGCCATTCCCGGGCTCGGCTTCTCATCGCCGATCATTTGGGAGAAGAAAGTCTTCTTGACCACCGCGATTGAAGGCGGTCCCGCGCCCGCGGATCATAAGCCGGTGAAACACATGATCCGCGATAAGGAGTTCACACACCCTGATTGGACGGGCTCCGACAAGCTTCACACTTTCAAAGTCTTCTGCCTCGACCGCGACACTGGCAAAGTTCAGTGGGAGCGAACTTCATACGACGGGCCGGTCTACGATTATCGCCATCGCCGGGGAACCTACGCTGCGCCGACGCCAGTCACGGATGGCAAGAACGTCTACGTCTATTTCGGATCGGAAGGCTTCTATTGCTACGACTTCAACGGCAAGCTGATCTGGAAGAAGAATCTCGGGGGCATCGCTACGATGGGGATGGGAGTCGGCACTTCGCCGGTGCTCTACGAGAACCTGGTGATCCTGCTATGCGATCAGGAATTCGACGGCACTTATTCGTTTATGACCGCGCTGGACAAGAAGACCGGCGCCGAAGTCTGGCGCGTTCGCCGGCCGGTGCAAAGCAGTTGGGCGACGCCGGTGATTGCGAAAACTCCGGAGCGAACCGAGATGGTGGTGAGCGGCAACGAGTTCCTGATCTCGTATGATCCCGCGAGCGGCAAAGAACTGTGGCGAGCCACCGGGCTGCACAGTCACGCGATCGCCACGCCCGTTGTTGGTCACGGCCTGGTCGTTCTGTCGTCTGGGTTTCCGTCGAAGACAATCGTCGCGATTCGGCTCGGCGGTTCGGGAAACCTCGATGGAACAGACAGGATCGTTTGGCGCTACAACAAAGGCGCCTCGTACGTTCCGTCGCCTATTCTGTATGGCGACTACGTGTATCTGATGAGCGACGCGGGCATACTCACGTGCTTGAACGCGAAGACCGGCGAAGTGGTTTACGAAGGCGGCCGCGTGCCGATTGCGACGAAGTTCTACGGCGCGTCGCCGGTGGCCTTCGATGGCAAGATCCTTCTCACGAGCGATGACGGCGATACGTTTGTCATCAAGGCTGGTCCGAAGCACGAAGTGCTGGGAACGAATTCAATCGGCGAGCCGAGCCGAACTTCGATTGCGATCGCCGACGGAAAACTATTTGTTCGGGGTGAGAAGACTCTCTTCTGCATCAGCAACAACGTCGCGCGAAACAACTGACGATCATGCGGGCGGCGAAGAAATGATCGCATTACATCTTCACCAGGAGTCACTACACTATGAAACGTATACAAACGCTACCGCTCTTAACACTGACCGCTTGCCTGATGGCCTTCGGGGTTGTCGGACCTTTCACCTCCGAGGCTGCGCCCAAAAACAACTGGTCGCAATGGCGCGGCCCAGAAGGCAACGGCGTGTCTTCTGAAACCAACCTGCCCGCGGAGTGGAGCGACACCAGGAACATCAAATGGAAAACCCCGATCCCCGGCCGCGGGCACTCCTCGCCAGTCGTCTGGGGCAACAGGATCTTTCTCACCACCGACATTGAAGGCGACGTGGTTCCCGGAGCCAAGGCGGTCGAGCACAAGGACGACGGAAAGCCCTACAAGCATCCCGACAGCATCGGCGCCGATCGCAAGCACACATTCAAGGTGCTCTGCATAGACCGCGGCGCCGGCAAGATGTTGTGGGAACGAACGGCCTACGAAGGGACGGTCTACGATGACCGGCACCGCAAGGCCAGCTATGCTTCGCCCACTCCGGCCACCGATGGCAACTACGTCTTTGCGTATTTCGGCACGGAAGGCTTGTACTGCTATGACTTCAGCGGCAAGCTGATCTGGAAAGTCTCACCTGGTCAGATCGCGACGTTCGGGATGGGAACCGGCACGTCTCCCGTGCTATTCGAGAACACCGTCATCCTTCAATGCGACGAGGACAACGGCGAGAAGTCATTCATCCTCGCACTGGACAAGAAGACCGGAAAAGAAGTGTGGAAGACTCCGCGCAAAGTCCAGGCAAGCTGGTCGACGCCGCTCGTCGTCCGCGGTCCGCAGCGAACAGAGATGATCACCAGCGGCAATGAGTTGATCATTTCTTACGATCCGAAAACCGGCAAAGAACTATGGCGAACGAAAGGCCACGCGAGCAACGCTATCGCAACGCCGCTGGCAGGTAACGGCATGGTTTTCGTCTACGCGGGATTTCCGGTTAAGAAGACGCTCGCTATTACGCTCGGCGCTTCGGGCGATCTCAGCGACAGCAAGAACATCGTTTGGCAGTACGACAAGGGCACGGCTTATGTGCCTTCGTCGATTCTGTACGGCGAATACCTGTACCTGTTGTCGGACCGGGGAATCATCACCTGTCTCGAAGCGAAGACCGGAAAAACAGTCTACGAAGGCGGGCGCATTCCGATACCGGCTACGTTCACCGCATCGCCGGTAGCCTTCGACGGAAAGATTCTGCTGACCAGCGAAGACGGCGACACGTTCGTGATCAGAGCCGGGCCGAAGCACGAAGTGATCGCCACCAACTCAATCGCGGAGCCGGTGTATGCGTCTCCTGCGATTTCGGACGGAATGATCTTCATTCGTGGCGAGAAGAACCTTTATTGCATCGGCCGGTAAGCGTTCGTAGTTCGGCCTTCAGGCGGAAGTTTGTAAGCGACCTTCACAACGACGTGGCTTACAAACTTCCGCCTGAAGGCCGAACTACGAACTTTAGTTGGAGAACTACGGTATGAAACCCAAACTCGTGATCGGTTGCGCAGTCGCGGTCCTTTGCCTCATGCAGATCGCGTCGGCTTCGTCGAAGCCCGACTTCAGCGGCACATGGGTGATGGACACGAACCGCAGCTTCAGCAACCCACCAGGACTGGAGCAAACTTTGGTGGTTGTCCATGCCAACGACCAGATCAAAGTCGAATCGAAGCTAAAGACTCAGCAGCAGGGTGAGCAGGCCGTCAATGAAACGTACACTCTTGATGGCAAGGAGACAGAGTTCGCGCCTCCCGGAGCGCAGCCCGGCGCCAAAGGTAAGCGCAAAGCAATGTGGCTGCCGGATGGCCGAGGCGCCGTCATCGAAGACGTGGTCACTTCTGATTCTCCCAATGGTCCGGTCACTAAAAAGACTATGCGCAAATGGACGCTGTCACCCGATGGCAGTACGCTGACAGTTGATTACTACTTCGATGACCAGAGAGGATCGTTCGAAGCGAAACGCGTTTTCGTGAAGAAGTGACTGCGAGGTGAGTAACCGGAGATCGGAGGACCTACGTCATGGAATCAACTTCGACACCAACTCCGTGGTACCGGTCATCGATGGCCGTCATTCTTGCCGCGATACTTCTGCCTCCCGTGGGTCTGATCCTGCTTTGGATGCGCAGCGACACCGAGTTCGGAAAGAAGGTTTTCGGCTCGTTCGCAATAATCGCGATCGGCGCAGCGTATGGTTTCCTTCTTTTCGGCTGCAGTCTTTTCATCCAAGGCCCTGAACCGGGCTCGCCCGCGCACTACACCGAGCTTGAACGGCAGCGCGCCCAGCAGAGCGAGATGCCGGCGAGCGCGCCATCTGCTCCCGCAAACGCAGATCAAACGCCGCAGAGTCCCGGCGCTTCCAACGCCAACGCGAACGAATCAAAGCCTGCGCCCGTCGCTGCTGCGATGAAATCTACTCGAAGCTATTGGACCAACTTCCGCGGCCCCGAGCGAGACGGCCGCTACGATGAAGCGCCGATTCGAACTGACTGGCCCGCACAAGGACTGCCTCTGCTGTGGAAGCAACCGATCGGCGGCGGCTACGCGTCGTTCGTCGTAGCTGAAGGAATTGCTTTCACTATCGAGCAGCGTCGACACCAGGAAATAGTGGCCGCTTACGACGTCGAGACCGGACGCGAGTTGTGGACTCACGGCTCGGACGCCGAGTTCATTGAGTCGATGGGCGGAGACGGCCCTCGAGCAACCCCCACCTGGGAAGCAGGCCGGTTGTGGGCGCTCGGCGCAGAAGGTGATCTTCGGTGCTTCGACGCAAAGACAGGAAAGTTGAACTGGTCCAAGAACATTCTCACGGACAACGGGGCGTCGAATCTTCAATGGGGAATGGCCGCCGCTCCGCTGATCGTCGATGACAAAGTAGTGGTTCTTCCAGGCGGCCGGTCAGGCAAATCGGTCGTCGCCTACAATAAACTCACCGGCGCGCCGGTATGGAGGTCTCTCAACGTCACCCAGGCTTATGTTTCTCCGATGCTTGTGACGCTTGCAGGCAAACGGCAGATCCTGGTTGAAACCGCCAATCGAATAGTCGGGATTGCGGTCGAAGATGGGTCGTTGCTTTGGGAGACGAGTTGGGACACCGGCATGGGCATCAACTGTTCGCAGCCGATTGTCGTCGACGCCAATCGCTTCTTCGCCTCTTCCGGCTACGGCAAGGGCGCGGCGCTGGTGGAAATCACGAGCAGCGGCAGCGGATTCACGGCGCACAAGGTCTGGGAAAACTCTTCGATGAAGAACAAGTTCAACAGCTCGGTCTTGTACGAAGGAGACGTGTACGGGCTTGATGAAGGAATCCTGACTTGCGTCGATGCGACGACGGGCGAGCGTCGATGGAAGGGCGGACGTTATGGCTACGGGCAGGTGATTCTGGCGAGCGGTTACCTTGTGGTCATCACCGACACTGGAGAGCTGGTGCTGGTCAAGGCGACTCCAAACAAGTACACAGAGGTCGCGAGGTTCTCAGCGCTTGAAGGAAAGACCTGGAACTATCCCGCGATTGCCGATGGCCGATTGCTGGTGAGGAATCAAACGCAAATGGCTTGCTTCGATTTGTCGGCCAAGTAGAATTCAAGCCGATACGGCAGGAGATCAACGAGAGGGTTCAAGAAAATGTTTTGCCCTTAGTGGTTGGTCAAAAAAGAGGCTCGCAAAAGGCTAGGGTGACCAAGGGAACCATTTCAATATTGCCCGATAGTAGGTCGAGCATATCTTGTCTACTTCGTCATTCGTGATCCTGTCTTTTAGAACAATCTTCAGTATTAGCCCAAGCATCTGCAGCGGGGTAAGGCTAAGGTCCCCGATTGGAGTGGGTGAGGCAATAACGCGACTCGGTTTTCGCTTCCGTTTCTCTGGCGCGTGCGGCATAAGATCAGGTAATCTCTTGGACTCGTAAACAGGACGGGGTTGCGCTTTCCCGCCAAGGTTGACGCAACCCAGTCCTGCAAGTGCATCGGCATTTTGCCGAAGGCCCGGCCATTGCCCAGTCAACTCCAGGCCTTCGCATTATGCCGTCAAATGGTTGTAGCTGTCAACCAAATTACGGGCATAAAGTGAAGTTCAATCCAGAGGATTTAGTCAGGCAGACCACAGCGGCTCGGATGCGCGGGGTTTCCGCGCAGGCCATAGTCCGACTCGTGCAGCGGGGCAAGCTTACGAAGGTTGTCATCGACGGCTACACGTTTGTGTTGCGGGACGAGGTCGAGAAGTTCAAACCCGGCGTAGGTGGAAGGCCGAAAGGCCCCGGAAAGAAACGAACTCGCCCGAAAAAGTCAAAGTAACTGCCGAGACAGACGGTTTCTTGACCTCATACGACCTAGCCTTAAGACCGAGTCTTTGAAAGCCGGCATCTTGAAAGACGAGTAGGAGCAGTCACCGGTCTCAGCCCCGATTGGGTGCTTCGCCCGGTAAAAAGTTTCTGACGTTCTCCTTGTACGTGTTAATCTATCGACTCTATGAACGGCAGCGCTAAAACATATCTATTCAAGGTTGTCATTGAGGATGATTCGCACGAAGATGGGCGGCAAGCATATCACGCCTACTGTCCCGCGCTAGAGCAGTACGGCGCGTCCACTTGGGGCAACACCAGGGAAGAGGCCCTTCAGCATATTCAGGAAGTCGTGCAGATGATCGTTCAGGAGCTTATTGAAGAAGGCGCACTACTTCCCGAAGGCCCTCTGCAAGATGTGGAAGTGTTCTCGGAGCCGCTTGATGCAAAGATTTTGGCTCAGAGGCCGTTCAGAGAGATCCTTGCACAGGTGCGCGAAGGTTTTCAGGAAAGCGGCATGACTGATGATGACCTGGCTGCGCTGGTCGAGAAAGCCCGCGAGGATTTCCAACTTGTGAGCGCCGAGTGAATTGTTCGGCTTTTGAAGAGGTGAAATCATGGATCTTGTTGTTCAGATCCCCAACGCGGTGGTTGCAACGTTACCGAGTCAGAATGGCGACCTTGCCAGAGACCTCTTAGAGAGTTACGCCCTCGAAGGCTATAAGTCCGGCAAACTGACGGCCTATCAAGTGCAGGAGCTTTTGGGTCTAGAGACCAGGATGGAAGTTGACGCATTTCTGAAGGCGCACCGTGTCGCACTTGAGATCACCCATGCAGACCTTGAAGAAGGACGGAAGTCGCTCGACGCTCTGCTTGGCTATACTCCAGCACCTGCTCAATGTGAACCGTCCCGCTCTTGCCGGACTTCAACTCGTAGGTGAACCCTTCACTGGCCAGTTCCTTGTCAACGTACACCCGGCCAATCGGATCGCTGGCGCTCGGTTGAACGTCCAACTTTGAGTAGGGGAACTGTAGGGTTCGGTTAGAAGCCTTGATCTCGAAGGCATTCTTCCGATTGTTGTGTTTCACCGACCGTATCTTCATAGCAACCCTCGGCAGATTCCAAGAAACGTTTTCGCCGAATGTGGCGCGCGGTTTCCGATGAGACTATTGTATCAAGCAAGAGTGTCATTCTTGGCCCAGCCAGAACCCTTCCGGTAAAGGGCGGTCAAAGTCTTCGCTCGTCCAGATTGTGCCTCGATTGAGACCCGCGACACGCGTCTTCTTGGGCGGAGCAACGGGAACTGGAACGAGACGCGCGACCGGCTTGCCGTGCTCTGTGATAATTACTTCGTTACCTGCCAGTGCCTGTGCGAGCAAGTCTTGCAGCTGTTCCTGAGCTTCATCTACGCTGACGATTTGGGTCATAGGGACCTTCCTCTCGATGATACGCACGAGTATAACACCGGCAAGCGCGGGTCGCCGAACCAGAAGGTCGCGCGGTCGCACTGTTGATCACCCTCTCGGCAAGTTGCCCCGGTTCTCAACTATCGAAGAAGGACTTGGATTGATGGTTAACGTGTTTGGGGCTCTCGTTCGGTCTGTCTCACAGAAAGACGATACTCATAGTCCGTAGCCTTATAGGCACCAGCTCGGGTTTAATCAAGCCATGCCGCGGAAGCAAGACATACTAGTTCGCTTCGGTACCCGGGTGCGCCAGCTACGCTTACAGAAGGGTTACTCACAGGAAGCGTTTGCCACGAAGTGCGACCTTGATCGGACATATGTTGGAGGTATCGAGCGCGGCGAGCGCAACGTAGCACTTCGAAATGTGGAGAGCATTGCTAAGGCGCTCGATATGACTCTCTCTGAGCTCATGGATGAACTGTAGATCGAGTAACCATGCCTAATTCAATCATAAGAGCGGCGTACGAAAGAGCGAAGCACGAGTGCAGTGCAGATTGGCAAGGTGCCAAGGCGGGCGAGGCAATCCTCCGCTTAGCCATTGTTTCACTACAGTTCCTTCTCAAGAAGTGCCAGCCGATTGAGTTGATATCTCGCGTACCAGGGAAGCGGTACTTCAGCTTCAAGAAAGCCCAGGTTGTTGCGCGGCCAGCGAATGAAGAACTCTTCGTTATGGATCCAAATGTGATCAAGCGGCTTTGGAAGAGTTGGCTCGCTGAAACGGTTAGCCCTCAAGATTTCGCGAGACTCACCTATACGATTGCACTTGCGCCAAGTCTTGCCATGGAGCTATTCGATCGACAGAACAAGAAGGGGCCGGCGACTTTCTTCGAATGCTATATCGGCCATATGTTTGCCAAGGCAGTAGGAATCAACCCAACCAAGAAAGCGAGACTTCCCGTTCACGGTCGCCAAGTGCTCATGACGATGGACTTTCTTTTTGACATGGGCAACACGCATCGGAAGGTTCACCTTCCAGTTAAGATGTCGACGCGGGAACGCGTGGTTCAGGCATGGGCACACCAACGGCTACTGGACGCGGCATATGGCGACGGCGCCTATCGTGGAATTATGGTCTTGTTTTCGGAGACTAAACTCGATTCGCGATCACTTGAAGTCGTCGAAATATGCGTACCTGACCAATGGTTAGCCTATCAAGCGCTGCTGGCTCATATGGACCGTATCTACTACTTCGACGTTCCGTGTCGGTATCAGGCTTTGACCGACAAGTACCCGGAGGTCATTGTAATCAAGCCGTTTGGTGAGTTCTTTAGGGAAAGAGAGGCAGTTCTTCATTCGCAGGGGGCTGTGAGCGCGGTTTCCCCGAACCATTCGTCTCAACTGCCAGACGGTTCTTGAGACCAGTCCAGCGCTTCCGGCCGTTTGGTTTGAGGAAGACAAGAAAGAAAGAGTGATTCTTCCTAGCGTGTGCCTGAGTGAGCAACCGACTCACACCTGGTTTCCCGTTACGCAATACAACGAACAGGTCCTCGGTGACGAATCCGTACTTGCACAGTTCGTTAATGAGTTCGACATGAGTTAGACGCTGCTGATTGGCGCAGACTTCGTCTTGGCATTTCACTATGTAGACACCCCCATCGCACAAGACCCGCCACGCCTCCTGAGCAGCGGTGAAGTAAAGGTCGAGAACTGCTTCGTGGTACTTCTTCTCAGAGTTTGCCACGTTGTTTTGGTAATAGCCCTCGTAGTTTTGATGATTGACATGCGCAGTGCCGCCTGGCGTATGCATGTAAGGAGGATCGAAGACAACGCAGTGGATCGACTTGTCCTGATAAGGCAGCTTTCGACAGTCGACGCCCGACTGAATGTCGGATGAAAGCAGGTTGTACGCATCTCGCGGGATCTTTCGCCAAAAGACTCCCTTTCCATAGGTCACATCGGCCACGGTGCTTCCCGGCTCAACGTAGAGCGAGAGAACGAAGGGGAAGACGTCGTCATTAGTTCCGATATAGGCGCTGAAAACGAGATCGTTGGTTGGCTTGCCGTCTGGAGATTTGCGCTTCTTGGTTTCCATCGTGCCCTGTGATTATCAGTAAGCAATGATGACTATACGTATCGGCTTGCGTTCGGTCAAGTGCTTGGGGCTCCGATTCGATAGCCGAACGCTCGCGCGAACGATTGAGGTCCCCAGGAAAGCAAATGCCTGACTTCTGCTGGACCGTCGAACCAGAGTCTCCTCAAAACAACAGCTTCAATCCAAACTGAATATGTCGCGGGCTCTGAGCCGACAAGATCCGACCGAACGTCGGCGACCCAAGAAAGTTATCCGGCAAGTTGAAGTTCGGATGATTGAACAGATTGAAAGCTTCGGCGCGTAACTGCAGATCGAGTCCTTCTCTCAGCTTAGTCCTCTTCAGCAACGACATGTTGAAGTTCGCGAAGCCCGGCCCATCCAGAATGTTTCGACCCGCATCGCCAAAGCTCCCGAAGGCTGGAAACGCGAACGCCGATGTGTTGAACCAACGATCCGTCGTGCGACTGGAAAGCTCCGCGCTGCCGACGACGTTCGGACGATCATTGGCGCCAAAGCCAAGCGTCGACCGGCCGGTGTTGCTGTTATCGATGTCCGAAAGCAGCGCAACCGTGAATGGCCGGCCGCTCTGCAAGGTCACTATGCCGAAGGTCTGCCAGCCCGCGAGAAGCGTGGACAGAAAACCACTATTCGCAATAAACGTCCGGCTTTTCCCACACGGAAAATCGTAACCGTAGCTCAACGACAGGCGATGCCTCACGTCGAAGTTCGAACGGCCTCGCTCGCCGGCTGTGTTGAAGCTGTCTTGTGGAAAGTTCGGATCGCCCGCGCTCGAAAAGAAACTCGACGCGTTGTCGATCGACTTCGCCCACGTGTAAGACGACAAGACTGAGAGTCCGAAGTCCAGCCGCTGCTGAAACCTCACTTGCAAGCTGTTGTAGCTCGAATTCGCGCTCGACTCTTCAAACGTGATGTCGTCGAACTGAGGAACCGGCCGGAGATTGGGCGACGCCGGGCTTGGCCTTGGTTGATTGATGTCGCGAGCGGTAATCAGCTTGGTTCCCGTGCTGCCAACATAGGCGAGTTCAAGCACGCGGCTCTTCCCAAGCGCTTGCTGCAAGCTCACACTCCACTGTTGCAAATAAGGCGTTCGCAAATCGCGTTGAAATGCAAAGGCCGACTTGGGCAGAGGCACGGGGAAGAAGCTCGGGAACGGATCGTTGAGCGTCAACGGC
>JBGQGO010000119.1:0-12451 GCA_041497455.1 Blastocatellia bacterium
AAAACGGAGCGCTGAACTTCAGATAGAACCCGTCGAGCTTCGAGATTTCCGATGCGGCGTAGTGAGCCTTCTGCAGGTTTTGACGCGCGACCTCTTGAACTCCGCGCTTCCCCATCGTCGATAAATAGACCGTGGCCATCAGCGCGAATAGTCCCTGATTCGTGCAAATATTGGAAGTCGCTTTCTCACGGCGAATGTGCTGTTCGCGCGTGGACAACGTGAGCACATAACCGCGCCGGCCCTCGCTGTCGCGAGCTTCGCCGACCAACCGCCCTGGCATCTGCCGCACGTGTTTGTCGAGCGTCGCGAACATCCCGCAATAAGGACCACCGTAGCTCAAAGGTATGCCGAACGATTGAGTCTCGCCCGCGACGATGTCAGCTCCGCACGCGCCCGGTGGCTTCAAGACGCCGAGACTCATCGGCTCGGTTAACGCGACTACTAACAAGGCCCCGGCTTCGTGCGCGGCCTCGGCAATCGCCGCGAGATCCTCGACGCAACCGAAGAAATTTGGCGACTGAACGACCAACGCGGCAGTCTCCTTGTCGATTCCCAGCGAAGTTGGGTCAAGTGTGCCCGCTTCGGTGTGATCAACTTGATCTATGGTCAATCCGAGGTTCTTCGTGTAAGCCGAAACGACTTCGCGATACTGAGGATGGACCGTATCGGCGATGATGAACCTGCTGCGGCGAGTGACTCGATTGGCCATCAAGACTGCTTCCGCGACAGCCGTCGAGCCGTCATAGAGCGACGAGTTGGCCACTTCCATCCCGGTGAGCTGGCAGATCATCGTCTGAAACTCGAACGTGTACTGCAACGTGCCCTGACTCAGCTCAGGCTGATAGGGTGTGTAAGCCGTGAAGAACTCAGCACGCGATATCAACGAGTCGATGATCACCGGTATGAAGTGTGAGTACGCGCCCGCGCCGAGAAAGGACTGGTAGTCGATTCGGTTCTCGGAAGCGAGGCGTCGAAAGTACTCCAGCAGTTCAGGCTCACTCATCGGGTCGCCGACGCCGATGGCTTCTTTGAGCTTTAGTTGTTCCGGGATCTGATCGAAGAGGTCTTCGATGCGTTCGAGCCCGATATCTGCCAGCATCGAACGGCGCTCGCCGGGCGAGTTCGGAATATATCTCATTGGCGATTACTCCGCCGCTTCTTCCTTGATGTAGTCTTCGTACTCGATGGAGGTCAAAAGGGCGTCGACTTGTGCGGGGTTGTCAATCTTGATGCGGATCATCCAGCCTTCGCCGTAGGGGTCTTCGTTGACTAGCTCGGGTGAATCATTGAGAGTCTCGTTGACTTCGATGACCGAGCCGCCAATCGGCATGTAAACCTCGCTGACCGCCTTGACGCTTTCGACGGAGCCGAACGGCTCGGACGATTCAAACTTATCGCCGACCTTCGGCAACTCTAGGTACACGACATCGCCGAGTTGATTCTGAGCGTGATCGGTGATGCCGACGGTGGCCTGGTCCCCTTTGGCGCGGACCCATTCATGGTCTTTTGTATAGCTGAGATCTTCTGGTGCGTTTGCCATCTATTCTTCTCCGTTATCGAGCTTCGATTTTGAAATGGGGTCCAAACTCAGCCGGCCTCAATCGTATTTCCTGTTGCGCTTGTAGAAAGGCATATCGACCACTCGAGCTGGGACATTGCGCCCGCGAATTACGACAAACAACTCGGTGCCCACAGCCGCATGCTCTGTTGGAAGATAGGCTAATCCGATGTTCTTCTTTAGGAATGGCGCAGGGCTTCCCGAGCTGACCACGCCGACCTGTTTATCGCCGATCACTACGGGATAACCGTCGCGAGCGGGCGCGCGGTCGAGCACTTCGAAGCCGGCGAGCGTGCGTTTCAACCCTTCTTCCTTTTGCTTCAACAGCGCATCGCGGCCGATGAAGTCCCCTTTTGCGAGTTTCACCACCCAGCCGAGTCCGGCTTCGAGCGGCGTCGTTGTTTGATCCATATCGTGGCCGTAGAGCCGGTACGCAGCTTCCAGTCTTAACGTGTTGCGCGCGGCGAGCCCGCAAGGAATGAGTCCCTGATCGCCGCCGGTCACCAGCAGCCGGTTCCAAAGATGCCGAGCGTCCGCGGCGTCGCACAGTATCTCGAATCCATCCTCTCCGGTGTAACCGGTTCGCGACACTCGGCAATCAACTCCATCCACCAAAACACGCTGCGACCAGTAGTACGGTATACGATCGAGCATACGATCGGTCAGGTGTTGCAGGATCCGTTCGGCCCGAGGCCCTTGCAGCGCCAGCAACGCGAACGCAGAGCTCGTGTTGTGCACTTCCACGCTCAACTCGCCGGCATGGTCCTTGATCCACTCGAAGTCCGACTCGCTGCCGCCGGCGTTGACGACCAGCAGAAAATAGTCGGCGTTCAACCGGTAAACCAGCAGGTCGTCGATCACTCCACCAGCTTCATTCGTCATCGTAGAATACTGAACCTGGTTATCCTGAAGTTTGGACGCGTCGTTGGTGCTGATGCGTTGAACGAGAGCCAGCGCGCCGGCTCCCCTTACCTCGATCTCGCCCATGTGCGAAACATCGAAGAGGCCTGCTGCCTCGCGCACAGCCATGTGCTCCTGGATGTGACCGGCATACTGAACCGGCATCTGCCATCCAGCGAATTCAACCATTCGAGCGCCAATTGAAACGTGGGCTTCGTACAGCGGTGTGCGCTTCAGCATCGGAGTTGTGATCGCCTCAACAAGGATACTAACGAATTGATTCCAGCAGTATCGAGATTAACGAGACTCAAGAGAAGGCGCAAGCTAACACATGCAATTTTTCTCAGTCAAGATTCTACGAATGGCGGAAACACCCGTCATCAGTTCCGGCCGAGGAGGTTGCTTGCGCGAATCGCCAGTTGCTCGCGAGCCTTCCGGCATGGGAAACTTCCCCTCCGCATAAGCAGGAGCGCGACTGTCTATGACTAAGCTGGCTGAACTTGCACGACTGATAAAAGCCGAATTGATAGGCGAGCCGGACGCCGATGTCACTCGCGCTCGGCCGTTCGAGCTTGCGTTGGAAGGAGACGTGACGCTCGCGTTGGATGCTGCGTATGTCGCTCGCGTAAACGAATCTCGCGCAACCGCAGTAATTGTATCCGCTCCGATCGCGGGTTCTTCCCGAAATCTTCTGGTTGCCGACGATGCGAAGCTTGCGTTTGCCCGCGCTATCGAAGCATTGCACAAGACCGAATACGAACCCATCGGCATGAGCGGCGACCTCATCGCAGGTCAGGGAACCGTGCTCGGCGAGGGCTTGTCGATTTATCCACGAGTTACGGTCGGACGAGACGCCGTGATTGGCGATCGCGTGACCTTACATCCAGGAGTCGTGATTGGCGATCGATGCACGATTGGCGACGACACGGTTCTCCACGCGAACGTAACGATCTACCGCGAATGCGCAATAGGAAACCGCGTAATCATTCATTCCGGAACCGTGATCGGCGCCGATGGATTCGGCTTCGTGCCCGACGAAGCGGGGCATCAGGTCAAACTCCTTCAACTCGGCCGCGTGCGGATAGAGGACGATTGCGAGATCGGAGCCAACTGTGCAATCGATCGAGGCGGCTTCGGCGATACCGTCTTGCGGCGCGGGGTCAAGCTCGACAATCTGGTTCAAGTCGGTCACAACTGCGACATAGGCGAAGACACGGTCGTCGCGGCGCTTGCAGGTTTTTCGGGCGGCACGCGCGTGGGCCGGCGTTGCGTGATAGCTGGACAGGTGGGAACGAATCAGCACACAACGATAGGCGACGGCGCTACGCTCACTGGACGGACAGCGGTGACCAAGAATGTCCGCGCCGGCGCGGTTGTGGCCGGAATGCCCGCTCAGGACTACAATGCGTGGCGTCGTTCGCAGGTGCTATACTCGAAGCTCCCTGGCATAGTCGATCGGTTAAAGCGGCTCGAGAAAATTGTTGAGGGCCTAAAGCGGCCTTCCGGAAACAGTGTTGAGTGAGGCCGAATCGGATTTGAAGCGAGCTTAGGAGGCTATGGAAACACTACTGGACATAACCCAGATCCAGGCGATTCTGCCTCACCGCTATCCGTTTCTGTTGGTCGATCGGATAATCGATTATGAGCCGGGCAAACGCGTCGTTGGTTTAAAGAACGTCACGCTTAACGAACCTTTTTTCGCGGGACACTTTCCCGGCGCGCCGGTGATGCCTGGCGTGCTGATCGTCGAAGCGATGGCTCAGACCGCTGGTGTGATGATGCTTGCGAGCCTGCCCGACCGTGAAACGAAACTCGTGTTCTTCACCGGGATCGACGGCGCGAAGTTCCGCCGCCCGGTTGTGCCGGGCGATCAGTTGCGGCTCGAGCTCACAGTGCTCAAGCTCAGGCCGCGTTACATCAAGCTGCGTGGCGAAGCCTACGTTGATGGACAGCTCGTCGCCGAAGCCGAAATCTCATCGGCTCTGGTTGACCGCAGCATCGTCGAGCGTAGCGATCAGATCAGCAGCGCCGCCTTCACTCCGGTCGAGCAGGTGTAGGAGCGCCGCGAAGTGTCCATTCACCCTACAGCGATCATCAGCCCAAAGGCGGAACTCGGACGCAACGTGTTTGTCGGGCCTTACTCGATCATCGGCGACGACGTCATACTGCACGACGATGTTCGAGTCGCCAGCCATTGTGTGATTGAGGGGCCGTCCGAGTTCGGAAGCAGTTCGGTCTTCTATCCTTTTGTGTCCGCCGGACAGGCGCCCCAGGATCTGAAGTATCGAGGCGAGCGAAGCCGGCTGCGCGCGGGTGAACGCAACACCTTTCGCGAGTTCACCACTCTTCAGCGTGGCACCGAGGGCGGCGGCAACCTGACCGAAATCGGCGATGACAATCTCATCATGGCTCAAGCCCACATCGCGCACGACTGCCGCATCGGCAGTCACGTGATCTTCGCGAATGGGGCCACACTTGCAGGTCACGTGATCGTCGAAGACCACGCGACGCTGGGGGCGTACGCGGGCATACATCAATTCTGCCGGGTGGGAAAGCACGCGTTCATTGGAGGGTACTCGGTTGTAGTCAAGGACGCACTGCCCTACGCTCGCACGGTTGGGAATCACGCACGCTGTTACGGCCAGAACACGCTGGGGCTGAGGCGAAGCGGGTTCAGCAACGAAGAGATACGCCGCATCACTCACGCATTTCGATTGCTGCTTGCGGCGAAGCTTAACACCAGCCAGGCCGTCGAAGTGATCAAGCGAGAGCTGAGCGGCTGGCCCGAGATCGATTACCTGATCGAGTTCATCGAAAGCTCCAAGCGCGGAGTGACGAAGTGATGAAGATCCTGATTCTGACCCACGCCGAAGTCGAAGAGCTCCTTCCAGTTCGTGAGTGCATACCGGTTATGGCGGAAGCCCTGGCGGACCTCGCCAGAGGAAACGTCTATCAGCCTCTGCGAATGATCATCACGCCGCCTGACGCCGAGGGCGATATGGCGCTGATGCCATCGTATCGCTCAGGCGAGCGGGCGGCATATGGTGTGAAGACAGTCTGCTTCTTTCCGGGAAACCCGGCGAAAGGATTGGACTCGCATCAGGGAAGCGTGATGCTGTTCAGCGCGGAAACCGGCGAGCTGGTTGCGTTGATGAACGCTTCGGCGATTACCGCGATTCGCACGGCGGCAGTCTCGGGCGTGGCGACGCAGCTTCTAGCGCGCGCCGATGCGTGTGAGCTTGCGATCATCGGATCAGGCGTGCAGGCTCGCGCGCACATCGAGGCGATGGCTTGCGTCCGTCCGATCAAACGTGCGCGAGTCGCGAGCTCCAGATTCGAAAACACAAGGACGTTTGCCGATGAGTTGGGCCCGCGCTACTCGTTTCCGATTGAGGCTGTCGAGAACGTCGAGTCTGCGGTTCGCGGCGCGGACTTGATCGTCACGGCGACCACGGCGGCCGAGCCGATCCTGAAACGCGAGTGGATTTCGCCTGGTGCTCACTTGAACGTCGTGGGATCGAGCATCCCGACGACGCGCGAAATCGACAGCGCGACGATGGCCGCCGCCAGTCTGTTTGTCGATCGGCGCGAATCAACAATCAACGAAGGCGGAGATTACTTGTTCGCGCTTCGCGAAGGGGCTATAGGTCCGGACCACATCAAAGCAGAGATTGGAGAACTGTTGATTGGAGCGAAGCCCGGCCGCACGTCGCCCGACGAGATCACCTTGTTCAAGTCCTTGGGGCTGGCGGTTGAAGATCTGGCTTCAGCGGATTACTTATATCGCAAGGCGACGCGAACTGGAGCCGGTACGTGGGTCGCGTTTTGAGTGATTCCGCAATATGTCGATGACTTTTGCGTTTTTGCGGATCTTGGCGTCTTTGCGCGAAACCTCACCATTAGGTGTTTTCGGACTAAGTCAGGTTTCGCGCAAAGACGCCAAGATCCGCAAAGACGCAAAGATGGCCACTGACAACTGACTAACGATGAAGTACGGATTGATAGCAGGTAACGGACGCTTTCCGTTTCTCGTGCTCGAAGGCGCGCGCGATCGCGGGGTCGAGGTGGTCGTAGCTGCCATCAAAGAAGAGGCTGCTCCCGAGATCGAACAACAAGGCGCCCAACTCGAATGGATCGGCGTCGGTCAGCTCGGCCGTTTGATTCGATACTTCAAACGTGAAGAGGTAACTCACGCGATCATGGCTGGACAGGTGCAACACCATCAGATCTTCCGGCTGAACGCGCTGCCCGATCTGCGAATGGTGCGTCTGCTCGCGCGCCTTTCAACGAAGAACACTGACAGCCTGATTGGCGCCGTCGCGGACGAGCTTGCACGCGAGGGCATAGTGCTCGTTGATTCGACGACGTTTCTTGAGCCGCTTCTTGCGCCTGAAGGAGTATTGACGCGCCGGGCGCCGACGAAAGAAGAGCGCGCCGATATCGACTACGGCCTTGGAATAGCGCGCGAGATTGGACGGCTCGATCTAGGTCAGACGATTGCGGTGAAGGATTGTGCGGTGGTGGCGATCGAGGCGATGGAAGGGACGGATGCGGTGATCGTTCGTGCCGGCGAAGTGACTCGGGGCAGATCCTTCGTCGTGGTGAAGGTGGCGAAACCCAGCCAGGACATGCGATTCGACGTGCCGGTGATTGGACTGCCGACAATCGAGAAAATGACCGCCTCCGGCGCCACGGCGATTCACGTAACGGCGAGGAAGACTCTTCTTTTCGATAGAGGCGAACTCATCGGTTTGGCGGATAAGAGCGGCCTTACGATCATCGCCGGCCCGTAATACAAGACTATGTTGGGCCCGAGCCGCTTGTGGTACACTGGTTTCACCCCCACCAAAAAGAGCGAGCATAGGAAACAATGTCGAGAAACAATCCGAACGAATCTGATCCAGAGAGCGCGATCATAGACGCTGACTTGCTGGTGAAATATCGCATGGTCAATCGCGCAATCGAGACGCTCGAGCGGGCGATCGACAGCGTGCCGCGGCACATCGGATTGCGCGAGAAACTTCGCGAAATCCTGATCGACGCCGGCCGTCGTGACCAGGCCGCTCAGCACTGCCTTGCGCTGGCGAGCCTTCACATCTCGGCAGGGGACGTCGAGAGTGCGAACGAGAGACTGCTCGAAGCCAAGCGTCTTGATCCAAGGGTCTCGGTCACTGGCCAGCTTCGCGATGTTCGGCAAACGGAGGCGGCTCCGCAGCGCTCGCAGAAGATACTGTCGGGGAGTCTCGCCGATGTGAATCTGTTCGATATCATTCAGATCATCGAGAATAGCAGGTTGACCGGTATGCTCCAGGTTACGTCATCGGCGGTGTGTGGAGAGATACATTTTGACGAAGGACTGGTCGTTGGAGCCAAGTCCGGAATGGACTTTGGCAGGAAGGCGCTGAGTCTCTTTGCTGGAGCGGGCGACGGGTTCTTTGAGTTCGAGAAAACAAGCGAGGCGTACGACCGGACTATTCAAACTACCAGCAACACCGCCCTGATTCTCGACATGCTTCGGATCAAGGATGAAGAGGATCACGGTCTAGGCAGGCTGGACACGCTGCAGTAGTATCGAGGCAAGACAAGAATATAGGACCTATTCGACCCATAGGTCCTATATTGCTTTCTTAAGGCTTCGCGGGTGGCTTTGTAGCGGCGGTAGCGACCGGGTTCGCCTTGTTATACTCGTTGATGAAATCTTGGGTGACGTCGGAGCGTGGGTCGAACCAGATCACGGTGCCCGACTGCAGTGCGTTTGCAATGTCTACCAACATCACTATGCCGCGCTTTGCGGTGTAGTCCTCGGCGAACTTGCCGAGCTTGCCGGTTATCGGCTCGAACGCCCTGTCGCGCGCGCGGCCCGCGTCGGCTTCCAGGTCTTCCGCCTTGCGCTTATAGTCGCGCTTCATGCTGTCGAGGTTTTCTGTCATCTCGGCGATCTTTGCCGGAGCCAGAACACCGTTCTGCGACTTGAGCGTTGTCTCGAGCGCGTTGATTTTGTCCGCCAGTCCTTGAACCTCCTTGACACGGGGCTCGAACTGACGGCTCAGACTCTCGACCTTTGCCTTGAACTCTTCGACCTTCTCTTGAAAGGCACCGGTGTTGATTACTGCTATCTTACCTTTGGGCAGCAACGCCGCGGCTGCGGGTTTCTGCGGAGCGCCGGCGCCTGGCTGTTGGGCGAGAGCCGAAACGCCGAGCAACTGTAACGCGAGCGCTGCAAGTGCGAGCTTGAATAGTTTCATCGGTGACTCCTTTTCCTCGCGTTATCAGGGTTTGGCAGGCAGTTTAGCTGGAGGCTTAGGTTGCGCGGGAGGCGGGGTGCCCGCGACCGGATTCGCTTTGTTATATTCGGTGACGAAATCGTCGGTGATGTCCGAGCCCGGATTCCAGTAAGCGAGTATCCCAGCCTGGGCGGCGCCGCCCAGATTGATCACAAGTACTATGTTGCGCTGAGCAGCGTAGGTGTTAAGGAACTGAGTCATTTTATCGCGGACCGGCCTGGTCGCAATATCGAGCGCCTTTTCGGCGTCCGCATTGAGGTCTTCCTGCTCGCGCTCGCCTCGTTTCTTCATCTCAGTGTAGCTGGCCTGCAACTCCTGATACTTATCCGCAGCCAACACATTCTGCTTGGTTCTGAGGTCGTTTTCCATCCCCTTCATCTGCTCAGCCAACGACTGGAGTTTCTGATACCGGTCCTTGAACGAGTTGTTAACCTGCTCGTACTTTTGCTTCAACTCGCCGATCGCGCCGGGGAATACCTGAGTGTTGACCACAGCGACTTTGCCGTCTGGCAGCGCAGCGCCGACTCCCGCCTGGGTCGCTTGCTGCGCGGAAGCGGTCGCCGTGACCGCTGCCAGCAGTGCTGCTCCAAAAGCAGCCAACTTGAATTTGACCATAAATGCTCCTGTCTTCTCCTGATTGAGCCGCACCGACGGTGAACGTCAGCGGCCGTTTGCAAAAACTTGATTATAGCAGCACCGCTTACTTGTTAGAAGCGGTAAACCCGAATCCGACGGGGCCCTAGAACGTCCGTCCAACCGAGAACCGAATCGCACGCTTCTGTTCAAAGAAGAACGGATTGACAGCCGTTGCCGTTCTGGCGTTCGGGTTCCAGGCGAATATCAGACGGAACGGAACATTGATCACGGGTACTTGCACTCGCAACTCGCCTCCCATGCTGTACCGGTAGTTATCGAATATCCCGTGCGGCGCGTTTGAAAGCTGGACATCTCTCGACACTTGTTTGTCGCCAAATATAAGCACCTGCCTGAACCCCGGCGGCAGCCCGCCCTGGCTCTCGGGCGGCGTCGCCTTCCTAATCTCACGGGCCTTGGCCGTCTCGCCGCGCGGGTTCAGGATCAAAGGCGTCAGTACGTCACTCACAATCTGGTTGGGTATGAATTCGGAGCGCTCAAACTGATCAGACAGCCCCCTGAGGTTGAACGCCGAGCCTATGTCGAAGAACGGGGCGAACTGAAGTGGTCCGATTATAGGAATGCGGTACTCGAGGTTGAAAACAATCTCCGAATCGCCGCCTATGAAAGCCGGAAAGTTGGGCACCGATGTGTCGATCTGGTTCACGACGACAAACGGATCCAGGACGCTTGGCGCAACGCTGTTGCCATTTGATCGTGAAGGTTTTCTCACTTTGAGATTCTGATTGGTCAGGATGTCGGTTGCGTGCACGTTTTGGGTCGTGAAGGTCGTCTGAATCGGGGCGGTGGGTGAGATGCCTCGAATGTTGTAGCCTCGTATGTCTTGTTCACCTCCCAGGAAGAAGCGAGAGAACAACGGCGTCCCCCCCACGAACGAAAGCGAGTTCGATTCGAAAGGCGTCCCAAACGAAGTTATGTGTCCAAACAGAAGCCGCATCCCAAGCGTGCGCGTGGGCTTGCCCGCTTCGATTCGCGCCCTGGCTTCGCGGCCGGCGAACAGCGGCCGGAAGGACTTATACTCGAACGTGGGCGCTATCGTATTCACTTTTCCGCCAAGAGGTCCGCCCGTAAAGGAGAGGGCCAACGTTACGGCTGTGCCTTTGGTCGGATCCAACGATGAGTTGAGCGTGTTGTAGGATATCGACGGACTTACGGTTGACTGCGTCACCCCGCTCTGCCGGAAGGTCACCAGAATGTCGTTTTTCGGATCGCTGTCCCTATTCACGGCCGGGTCAACGATGTCGGTTGTCTGGAACGAGTAAGAAAGACCGAGCCTGATGAACCTTCCCATTCTAAACCGCTTTGCAAAGTAGCTGAGCGGCGCACTCGCAGAAACAGAAGCTCCAGCCGTCTTCTGTGTGAACAGCGAACTGCCATTGAAGGTGCCAAAAAAATTCTGATTCGTTGTCGCGCCGAAGCCCTGCCCGATGAACTGGTAGTTTTGGTAGAAGATGTTGAATCCCAAACTAATCGGCCGGCCCTTCACATAGGGCTCTGTGAAACCGAATGAGACTACTTTTTGGAGGTTGCCTGTTGACACGTTAAACGACAAAGCCTCGCCGTAGCCGAGCAGATTGTTGGTCGAGTAGTTGATCCCAATGTAAGAGCCGCCGATGCCCGACACCCCGCCCGTGAAGCTGATCTGCTGTCGGCCCTTCTCCTGGACCTTTACGATCAGGTCCACCTGACCTTCTTTCTCGTTGGTGTTGATCGTAGCGTCTTCCTTTTTTACCTGGTCGAAGTAACCGAGTTGGTTCAGCCGCAGTATGCTCAAGTCCCACAATTGCTCGTTGTACCGCTCGCCTTCGTTCAACAGCACCTCGCGGCGCATCACGTTATCGCGGGTGAACGTGTTGCCAATGAACTCGAGCCTGCGAAGCGTATACTGTTTCCCCTCTTCAACGCCGAAGGTGATGTCGACGACCCCTTTCGCCGGGTCGCTTGCATCGTCTTTGAACTCTGGCACGAACCCCGCGTTGAATTGAATGTAGCCGCGCGAGCCGTACAGCTTCTTCAAGTTGTCGAGACCCTTCTGAACGACGGTGTAGCCTTTAACCACGTCGCCGCTCTTCAACCCGATGACCGACTTGATTTCGTCGGCGGTGAATTCAGTGTTGTCTTCGACCTTGATCTCGCCCGCGCGATATTGCCGGCCTTCGTCAATCGGGATGACGATCTTCAATCCCTGCCCCTTGTGCCCGAACAGCGGCACCCAGGTGCCTACCTTTCCTACTTCTTCAACATGCGGTTCGCCGAAGCGCGCTTTCAGATAGCCGCGGTCGGCATAGACAAGCACGCGAAGCCGATCGAGGTCCGTTTCAAGTTTGTCCTTGTGGTAGATATCCTTCGAGCTGAAGGTAGTGAACAGCCCGAGTTGCTTCACAAGTTTCATTTGGCTTCGCAGATAAGAACCAGAAAAGATCTTGTTGCCTTCGAACTCGATCCCGGCGACCCGGAACCGCGGACCTTCTTCTATCTTGAACGTCAGTGCGACGGCGGTTGCGGAGATCCGCTCTACAACTGGGTCCACTTTAGCTTCTGGGCGGCCTTCGTTTGCGAGCAACTCCTTAATAACCGCCGCCGCCCGCTTGGCCTTCACCGCGTCGTATTGTGATTCTTTCGAAAGCC
The DNA here is from genome assembly GCA_041497455.1 of Blastocatellia bacterium. Taxonomy (GTDB): domain Bacteria; phylum Acidobacteriota; class Blastocatellia; order UBA7656; family UBA7656; genus Onstottus_A. Next base: position 12,025 of record JBGQGO010000119.1, read on the forward strand.
CGACAGAGCGTTTGCGAAACTCCTCGAGCACGGTTGACTGTTGAACCGACTTCAGCCCTTCGTACTTGATGTCGAGGAGCAATGGGCGTTCCGACACTTCGAAGGTGATGATCTTTCCACCGCGCGTGCCTTCTTCGGCGTACACCTTTACGTCGTCGAAGTGGCCCTGCGCGTACAGCGCGCGGACGTCGCGATCGAGTTGAACCGGGTTGTAGGGATCGCCCTCGCGCGTGCCGATCCAGATTTTGACCGTCGATTCTGGAATGCGGCGGTTGCCGCGAATCAGAACTTGCTCGACGGTGACGTTCTGAACGCGGCTTGCGAGCGCTAGCGGCTGAAGGAGAGCGACGCGCCCACTGATTGGCCAACTGACGCCTGCGGCTACGAGTGCTGCTATAACCCAATGAACACGCTTACTCATAGATAA
>JBGQGO010000120.1:0-12181 GCA_041497455.1 Blastocatellia bacterium
CTCGGGCCGGTTTCGCAGGATCGACGCGAGCACCAGCGCCGCGCTCACGAAGACTGGCACGGCCATGAATAGCCCGTACAAGCCCGGTGTTCCGGTTGCCGGATTGCGCGCGACCGTGACGACCGCGATCCCCACGATCCCTGCGAGGCTTGTGAATGTCATCATCAGATCGTGATGAAGGCCCGTAGCGCGAGCGTACTCGATGAATGCGACGAGGGCGACAATCGCGAAGAAGCAGATCGCGACAGCGCGGCCTGCAAAGAGGCTCGCACCGATGGCCGGAATCATTACCAGCCAGCCACGGTACGAGTCCCACGCGTGCGAAACATCCTTTGCGAAGCCGAAGCGGACCACAGCGATTATCGCCCCTCCAACCACTAGGAGCCCTGTTGTGAGGAGAGCGAAGATGCGAAAGACGTCGTTGGCGAGCGCTGCAGATGGTGACATCGCGACCTCCAGGATGCGAACAGTGTTCAGGTTAGGAAGAAGACAAAGGATGAGTTGCCGATGAGCGAAGGCTGGCATCGTGCGGTTCTTCGTTCTTTTCTTCGGTCTTCATACTTGCGCCTTCGTTCGTGACGGTCGCGTCATTGGCTGTGACGGGGCGTCGCGCAAACGGACGGGTCGTTGGCCGCATGGCGTGCTGGAACACAGGCTTGAAGTTGTTAACGGTCGGCACGTTGCTCCCCGGCGCCGAGATTATCTCGGCGGCCTGCTCAGAAGGCTATACCTGTCGTTTGGTCCCGACCGTGAGGGTTGTGACAGTTTCTGGATTGTCACAACAGATGGTTGCCGACAAGGTAGGCGCCGGCCTCTCGGCAATCTGGCTGAGCGCGAAAAACCACGACGCGGCGCACGAATCCTCGGCTTCCAAACCCGGCGATTTTGAATCCGAAAAGAACGAGATCATCGTGCAGACTCGAGCGGGCGCCGTTTCTTCTCGGCCAATGAGAACGACCATCGCCAGTTCGGTTCACGAGACAGCGATGGACTCTGAGGGGTCAGATGCTGATACTAACTGAATGTCTCGCGTTTGTGTCGGAGTCCACCTTCACGCCGACCCGGAACGAATAGCAGCAACTCTGGCGAGTCTGCGCGCGAACACGGCAGACAACGTTGAGTGCGTGCTTCTGCCGGATGGCCCGGACGCGGCGGCGATCGCCTTTCTCGAGACTCTGCGCGGTCTTCCGCAAGTCGGAACCCGCGAGCCGCTCGGCGCGGCTGCCTGCTTCAACCGGCTTGTGAGTTCGACCCGCGCGGATGTGTTTGTGTTGCTTGAAAGCGGAGCGCAGGTCGGGCCGGGCTGGCTGGATTACCTTCTCTCGCCGATCGACGCCGACCCGCGCAACGGACTGGCCGGGCCCTCAACCAATCACGCGTGGAATCAACAGGGCGTGTTCCGGCGGAGTGGCGGAAGCGCGCGCGACATAGCACAAACCGCCGGTGATGCGGCTCGCCGGTACGGCTGGACGCACCGAACTCTTGAACCGCTCTACAGTCTGGCGGACTTTTGCTACGTGGTTCGGCGCGAGGTCGTCGAAGCGATTGGTGGAGCTGACGAGAGTTATGGTCTCGGGCCGTGCTGGGAGATGGACTACAACATTCGCGCGGCGCGAGCGGGCTGGCGCGGGGTGTGGGCTTGCGGGGCCTACGTGCATCGCGCGCCGTTCACTGCGCGGCGTCGTCGCGAAGAAACGCTGCGCTTTGAAGGGAGCAAGCGGCGCTACCAGGACAAGTTTTGCGCGTTGCGGCTGCGCGGCGAACGCGCGGACTACGAGCCGCACTGCAAGGGAGACGAGTGCGAGCACTTCGCGCCCGCTTCGTTGATTCAAGTCACGATGCCGCTCGCTCGCGAGTTTGAAACGGCGGCTGCGCGAGGCTCAACTCCTACTGTTGCCACCGCGAATCGAACGGCCGCGGAACCGCAAGCTGAGAGTCCCGCGCCGCTGGTGAGCTGCGTGATGGCGACTCGCGACCGAGCGGAGTTTGTCCTTCAATCGATTAGCTACTTCCAACGTCAGGACTATCCAGCTCGCGAGCTGATCATCATCGACGACGGCCGGGACAACCTTGAAGACACATTGCCGGTTGACTCTCGTATTCGATACGTAAGGCTGCCGCAGCAACAGAGCATCGGCGCCAAGCGCAACCTCGGCTGTGAGCTTGCGCGAGGCGACATCATCGTTCATTGGGACGACGATGATTGGTACTCACCCGAGCGGTTGAGCGCGCAAGCCGCGCCGTTGCTCTCAGGCGGCGCGGACATAAGCGGGCTCATCGCCGGAGTGTTTTTCGATCTGCCTCGCTGGGAGTTCTGGCGTTGCACCCCCGAGCTTCATCGAAGGTTGTTTGTCGAAGACGTTCACGGCGGAACGCTTGTTTACTGGCGGCGCGTTTGGGAAAAGCTCGCTCGTTATCCGGACTGTTCGCTCGCCGAAGACGCTGGTTTCCTGCGCCAAGCCGTGCGGCGAGGCGCGCGGCTTAGAAGAACACAGCAAGACGGGTTGTTTGTTTACCTGAGACACGCGACCAACAGTTGGTCGTTTGAGTGCGGGCAGTTCCTGGACTCGCGCGGCTGGCTCCGAACGAGCGAGCCGGCGCTGCCGCCGGGTGATCGCGCGTTCTATGCTTCGCGATCCGCGGCGGCGTTCGCGAGTGAGAGCGCGCCGCCAGCGCCGGAAGATCAGATCGAAGGGCCGCTCGTGAGCTGCATAATGCCGACCTGCAACCGGCGTCTTTTTGTCGCTCAGGCTATCGCTTATTTTCTGCGGCAGAGCTACACAAACAGCGAGTTGATCGTCGTCGACGACGGCGACGACGCGGTTGGCGATCTGATCCCGGCCGGCGAGCGAGTTCGCTATGTGCGACTGAAAGCGCGGACAACAATCGGCGCAAAGCGAAACCTCGCGTGCGAGCAGGCGCGCGGCGAGATGATCGTTCATTGGGACGACGACGACTGGATGGCAAGCTGGCGTCTCGGTTATCAAGTGAAAAGCATGGCTCAGAACGGCGCGGACTTGTGTGGATTAGACAAGTTGCTTTTCTACGATCCTCAAACCGATCGAGCCTGGCAGTATATCTATCCGTGCGGGGGCAAGTTCTGGGTTGCGGGCAATAGCCTTTGTTACACCAAGTCGTTCTGGCGCGAGAACCCTTTCCCGAACATCAACGTCGGTGAAGACACACGCTTTGTCTGGGGCGGCGACGCGCGAAAAATGATCGCGCTGCCGGACTCGAGCTTTTACGTCGCGATGATTCATCCCGGCAACACGAGTCGAAAACGAACTGGCGACCCGCGCTATCACCCGGTCGCGGCTGAACAGATTCGCCAGATCATGGGCGGCGACTTCGAAGATCACGCGAGACTTTTTTCGAGCCTATGCTCAGTGAGTGCCGATCTCTTCCCGGGCTGACTTGACGATCTCAATGAACTGCCCCGCGCGCGCAGTAATCACCTTGTCCTCCCCCGCGCGGAGTGCGGCTGTGTCCACGAGGTCGGCCCCTACTCCCAGCGCCGCGGCTCCAGCCTTGATGTAGTCAGCAGCAGTCTTTAGGGATACGCCGCCCGCCGGAACCAACTGGATTTGAGGCAGCGGCGCCTTCAACGCCTTGATGTGATCTCGAGCACCGCCTATCAGTCCGATTATTGCGATACGGTCTGCTCGGCCCAAAACTGTTATGAGGTTGTCATATCGGCGCGTTTGGGATAGAGAAGGGGCTATGGGTTACGATCTACTTGGGCTGAGCGGCAAGGCAGCCGTGGTCATTGGGGGCACGTCGGGGATTGGCCGGGCGATCGGCCACGGGTTGGCTGAGGCCGGGGCCGACGTCGTTCCGACCTCGCGGCGTATTGATCAGGTCGGCGAGGCGGCTAGCGAGATCGAGCAGCGCGGCCGGAAGACGATACGCGTCACTTCGGACGTCTCGGATCGAGCGTCCCTCGAACGCCTGCTCAGCGAATGCATCGCCGCGTTTGGAAAGGTCGACATCCTGATCAACTGCGCCGGCCGAACCAAGCGCGCGCCGACTCTGGATTTCCTGGAGGAAGATTGGAACGCAATCATCGATACGAACCTGTCCGGGACTCTGCGGTCGTGCCAGGTATTTGGCCGGCACATGCTCGAGCGCGGCTACGGACGCATCGTAAACATTGCTTCGCTGTCTACTTTTGTGGCGCTGTACGAGGTGGCCGCGTACTCGGCAAGCAAGGCGGCAGTGGCATCTCTCACAAAGTCGCTGGCGATTGAATGGGCTTCGCGCGGCGTCTCGGTCAACGCAATCGCGCCGGGGGTCTTTCGTACTCCGCTCAACGAGAAGCTGCTGGATGAAACCGGCCGCGGGCGCGAGTTCCTGCTGCGCACGCCAATGAAGCGATTCGGAAAAGTCGAGGAACTGGCTGGCGCCGCCGTTTTTCTTGCTTCCGACGCCGCCAGCTTCGTCACCGGTGAGATACTGGTTGTCGACGGAGGATTCCTCGCAAGCGGGGTGAACCAGTAACCGAGCGCAGAAGCTACAAAGAGATTACCTACGGCGCGATGATCGACAACAAGTCATACAAGCACGTGCGCTATCTCTGGGACGACGAGGGCGCCGATAGGCTGTCCGGCCTCGATCGCCTCGTTTATCGTTCTAATAAGCTCGGCGAAGACTTGACGCTCACGAACACCGGCGGCGGCAACACTTCTTCAAAGCTAATCGAGCGCGATCCACTCACAGGGCAAGACGTCGAGGTGCTGTGGGTGAAAGGGTCGGGCGGCGACTTGAGGACGGCAACGCGCGATGGGTTCGCCTCGCTCTATCTGGAAAAAGTGCGCGCGATGAAAACTCGCTACCTGAACAGCCCGGATCGCGGCCCAAAGACCGGAGTCGAAGACGAGATGTATCCGATGTACAGCCACTGCGTCTTCAATCGCAACCCGCGCGCCTGCTCGATCGATACGCCGCTTCACACGTTCGTTCCATTCAAACACGTCGATCACCTTCATCCCAACGCGGTGATAGCCATTGCCGCGTCGGTCAATCAAGAACGGCTCTGCAAGGAGGTTTATGGAGACGAATTGATCTACGTGCCTTGGCAGCGGCCGGGCTTCGACATAGGTCTGATGATCGAGTCTCTAATAAAGGATAACCCGCAAGCCAAAGGCGTGCTGCTTGGCCATCACGGCATGAGCTCGTGGAGTCACGACGACAAAACGTGCTACGAGACGGCGCTCGAGATTATCGATCGCGCCGCTGCTTACATTGAAGCGCGCGACCGCGGCGGCCAGACTTTTGGAGGACCCAGGCACCGCGGCCTCGCCGAGGAAGAGCGTCGCCGTCTGCTGGTCGAGATACTCCCCTGGCTCCGAGGCCGGGTGTCAACGGGCACGCGCTTCGTCGCGACGGTGCAGAACGATGACGAGACGCTCCGCTTCGTGAACAGCGTGGACGGGCCGCGGCTGGCTGAGCTTGGAACGTCGTGCCCCGATCACTTCCTGCGCACCAAGATCAAACCGCTGTTCGTAGACTGGAATCCGGACACGGTCGATATCGAGATCTTGAAGACCGCGCTTACCGAAGGGCTGGCTGCGTACCGCAACGACTACGCCGCTTACTACAATCGCTGCAAGAGGGCGGACTCGTCTCCGATGCGCGACTCGAATCCAACTGTGGTCTTGATACCGGGACTCGGAATGATCGCCTGGGGCAAGAACAAGAGCGAGTCGCGGGTGACGGCTGAGTTCTACAACTGCGCGATTCAGGTTATGCGCGGCGCGGAGGCAATCGACCGGTACGAAGCGATGGATGAACAGGAGGCATTTGATATCGAGTACTGGCCGCTTGAAGAGGCGAAGCTCAAGCGGATGCCTCCGGAGAAGGAGCTTGACCGGCAGATCATCGCAGTCGTCGGCGCAGGAAGCGGAATCGGAAAAGCTGCTGTTCATCGGCTCGTGAGGGAAGGCGCTCACGTAGTGTGCGTGGATGTCGACGAAGCAGCGGCGAAGGCTACGGCGCAAGAGATCATCGCAGAATACGGCGAAGGGATTGGCGTAGCGGGCTCCGGCGTCAGCAACTGCGGGCCCGCCGTAGGACTGGCTTGCGACATCACCAATCGCGAGAGCGTTGCAAAGATACTCGGCGACGCGATGCTTGCTTACGGAGGGTTGGATGCAGTTGTCGTGACTGCCGGAATATTTGTTCCGCCTGACCAGCAGGGCCGCATCGAGGACACTGAATGGGCGCGGACGTTCGCGATCAACGTAACGGGCGCTTACACGGTCGCCGATGAAGCATTCAAGATTTTCAAGCGCCAGGGATTACCGGCAAGCATTGTGATCACCACGAGCGCAAACGCCGTCGTGGTCAAAAAGGGCAGCGTAGCTTATGACACAAGCAAGGCCGCTGCGAACCATCTCGTTCGTGAGCTGGCCATCGAGATGGCCCCGCTTGTGCGCGTCAACGCTGTGGCTCCGGCGACCGTCGTCAAAGGGAGCACGATGTTCCCTCGCGAGCGCGTCATCGCGTCGCTGACAAAGTACAATATCGTTTTCAGCGAGAGCGAGCCGACCGATGAGCTGCGAGAGAAGCTTGCCGCCTTTTACGCCAAACGGTCGCTCACTCAAGCGGCGGTCGAGCCTGAGGACCAGGCGGAAGCGATCTTTCTTCTGGTCTCAAGACGTCTATCGAAGACTACGGGTCACGTGATTCCGGTAGACGGCGGACTGCAGGAGGGGTTCTTGAGGTGAGGACAGATTCATTTTCTATTTTTCATTTTCTATTTTTCATTTGCCATTTACCATTGATCACTCGGCGGGCACCAGCAATGGCAAATGAAAAATGAATAATGCCAAATGGAAAATGAACCGGAGGAATCATGGCAACGCGGTTTGAGATTGATGACGAGTTTGTTGCTGAACAGAACAGCAAAGCGCGGAAGTGGCTCGAAGAAGATTACGATCATCTAGCTCGCGTGCTGCGGCGCAAGAACGTCGACATCGAGGAGATGGTAGTCAGATCTCAATCCTTCCGCGTAGCGGTTCCGTCGTGGGGCGTTGGAACGGGCGGGACTCGCTTTGCGAGGTTCGCGGGTCCGGGCGAGCCGCGCGATATCTACGAAAAGCTCGAGGACTGCGGCACGATTTTCAAGCTCGTGCGTTCGACTCCCGCCGTGTCGTTGCACATACCCTGGGACAAGCCTGATGACCCGGCCGGTCTTCGGGAGTTTGCGCGAGCCCGCGGCTTACACTTCGATGCGATGAGCTCGAACACGTTTCAGGATCAGGCAGGTCAGAAGCTCTCGTACAAGTTCGGCAGCCTCACGCATCCCGACTCGGCCGTGCGCCGACAGGCCATCGATCACAACCTCGAGTGCATCGAGATCGGCAAGGTCCTCGGCTCGAAGGCGCACACCGTGTGGATCGGCGACGGCGGGAACTTCCCGGGTCAAATGCACTTTCGCCGGGCGCTCGAACGTTACCTCGAGAGTGCGCGCGAGATTTACGACGCGCTGCCCGATGACTGGCGCGTGTTCCTCGAGCACAAACTGTACGAACCCGCGTTCTACTCGACCGTGATCAACGACTGGGGAACGAGTTACTACTGCGCGAGCGAGCTTGGGCCGAAGGCGTTTTGTCTGGTGGATCTGGGGCATCACGCGCCCAACGTCAACATCGAGATGATCGTGTCGCGGCTGATTCAGTTCGGCAAGCTCGCGGGATTTCACTTCAACGACAGCAAGTACGGCGACGACGATCTGGATGCGGGCTCGATCAAGCCGTTTCAGCTTTTCTTGATCTTCAACGAACTGGTCGACGCGGCGCTCGGAAACGTTCCCAACTTCAACCCGGCGTACATGCTCGATCAGTCGCACAATGTAACGGATCCCATCGAGTCCTTGATGGTGAGCGCGGTCGAGCTGACGAGAGCTTATGTGCAGGCGCACTTGATCGACCGCGAGGCGCTGACCGAGGCCCAGGAGAAATGCGACGCGTTGATGGCGCTGACCATTTTGAAGCAGGCTTTTACGACTGACGTTTCGCCGATTCTGGCGATGGCGCGCGAGCGAGCGGGCGGCGCGATTGATCCGATAGCAACCTATCGCGCGAGCGGGTATCGGCTACGCAAAGCCGAAGAGCGCCCCGCGCAGGCGAGCATCGCGGCTGGTATTGTATAACTCAGCCGGACGCGAACGACTTGCGGCATGAGCGGCCTCATCGTCGGCGACTGGAGTCAACAAAACGAGTAGAATGCAGCCGTGGCGAGTCGAACGCTCAACCGAATGCGTGACAACGTCCGCAGACGCGAGTACGTCGTGACTGTGCACGCGGAAGAAGAGATGGATGAGGATGGATTGACTATCTTTGACGTCGAGAGTGTTATTCTGACTGGAGAGATAATTGATCGACAACGTGAGCCGCAGACCAAAGTGCGGAAGTACGTTGTTCGCGGACAGACGCTGAGCGGCGATGAAATCGCTGCAGTCGTGACCAAATTCGGACCTACTGGTAAGCTTGTGATCATCACCGTTTATGCCGAATAACAAGAAAGTACAAACCATTGCTTGCGATGTCTGTGGCCGTCGGGAGGCTCAGACAAAGTACATGACGCGGACGTACGGCAAAGGCGCCAACCTGCTCGTGATCGAGAATGTGCCTGTGGTCGTATGCCCGAGTTGCGGTGAAAGCTACTTGACTGCTGAGACGCTGCACGAGCTTGAGCGGATAAAGCTGCATCGACGCAGCCTGGCCAAGCCGCGGAGTGTAGCTGTGGCGAGTTTCATCTGAGCATTGGCGAATTGAGTCTGCGGAGATTCGCTTCACACAACAGAGGAATGAACGGGCATGTACGGATACCAATGTGAGTTCTGTGAAGGAAGGGTCCGACCGAAGAATGTGAAGCGTGAAGCATTCAAACACAAGGACGACTTCATAATACTGGAAAACGTCATTATTGGAGTATGCGATGAATGCGGAAGCCGGTATTACAGCGCAGATATTCTTCACGCGGTCCACGACATAGCGACGGGCCTGAGGCCTTTTGAGAGAACAGAGGAGATACCCGTAGCGCATCTTTCGCAGGCCTAAAAGTTCAGCGCAATCAGCGCCATAACGGAGTAAATATGATTTGCGAGTTCTGCGATGGCGAGACGTTTAAGAAGAAGGTCAGTCGGCAGCACTGGGTGCAGGACAGGCTATACATGGTTGAAAACGTGGAGGCCGAAGTTTGTCCGGAATGCGGAGAGAGATATTTTCACGCGACGACTCTTGACCAAATAGATCGAATGCTTGAGGCTGAGCACAAAGTGAAGCAGCGGCAGCCGATTGTCTGAGACGCCCAAAGGACAGTCCGGCAAGTAGACTCGCAACTCAATCGCAGAGTAAGCTTGAGCATAGTCCAACATTGGAGGCACGAGATGAGCGCGCAAGCCATAACGGAAAGCTTTCGAAAGCTCCCACCCGACGCGCAGATCCGCTTGCTGCAAGAGCTGTGGGATGAGGTCGCCGACAAATCCGCCAGCATGCCACTCAGCGAGTCGCAGCGCCTCTTGCTCGACGAGAGAGTGCGTGAGCACGAAGAGAATCCTGAAGACGTCGAACCCTGGGAGAAAGTCAAAAACGATATCTTGAGTGAGCTGTGAACTACTCTCTTCTCGTAAGGGGTAAAGCGAAGCGAGACCTCCGGCAAGCCGCGAAGTGGTATGAAAAACGGCTCAGCGGGTTGGGGCGGGAGTTCGTCTCAGAGGTAGAAGCGGTCATCGAGCGCATCGAAGAGAACCCGTTGTTGTATCAGCCGATTCATAGTGATGTCCGGAGAGGCGTGGTTCACCGGTTCCCGTACGGCGTTTACTATCGCATCGACCAACACGACATCATAGTTTTTGCGATAGTTCACCTCAATCGCGACGTATCAGCTTGGCAGGATCGTCTGTAGAGCGGTACATCAGGGACTGTCGCGAACTGTCGGATGAGGAAAATTGATGAGGAGAACTCATGACTGAGAGCGAGTATAGCGATTTCCTGACCTTCCTCTTCGAGCGATACGTGCGACCGCGAATTGGCCGGGTCCGCCGCCGTCATAAGCACCACTTTGAGGATGAGTTTCCCCATTACTTGGGCCAAGCGGTGCGTTCAGTTCAGATCTTTCGATTCATCGAGAGTTACTGTTATGACGATGGGGAGATTTACAGCACTTTTACTACTGAGCGGCTGAAAGGGGCGATCTCCGATACGCGCTACAGCTTGGAATTCAGCAATCGCGTTGCTGATGAGGCGGGCTTTCTTGATGCCTTCGAGGCGCACGAAAGAGAGATAGCCAGTCATTTGGATGCTAGCCACCTGCCGACGGTCGACAAAGAGGTGTTGCAGGAGATGGGCAGTGTCAATGCAGACCAAGAACTTCGAAGCCTCGTCTACTTCGCGAAGACCTATTTGGAAAGACGGGTCCGTCAGTCGCGCGAACTCACCGTGCAGCAAGAACTGAGGCACATCGAAGAACTGATCAAGAGGGCGGAAGCCGAGTTCAAGCGAGATGCGGAGCCTAACAAGAGTGAATCGGCGCAGGAATCGCCTAAGAAGTCTCGGCGGTGGTTTAAAGGTCTTGGCCAGATCGGACAGGGGGCTGCGCTCACGATTGCAAACGTGGCGCTAGCGATCGGCACCCTGAATCTGCCTGTATCCCCAGAAACGCAGACTTGGGGTGCGATAGCTTCTGTGACGACGGGCATTGGCACGATCCTAAGCGGCGTGGGTGACGTGCGTGGTGAGTGACCGGCAGCGAGTCCAAACGATCTCATAGTCTTCGTTATGGCAAACACCCCGACATTGGAGATAACAACAGACATCATCTTGATCGACGTTGTTGGTTATTCGTTACTGCCGAACGAAGAACAGTTGCGCACGGTGAAAGAAATAGGTGCGGGCCTATCCACTTGGGTTCATTTCCTGGCAGAGTTGAGTGACTTGAGGAAAGAGGAAGTATTTATTGGATTCATTCCGACAGGCGATGGCATGTACGTACTCTTGAATCCCAGCGTGTGCGGATACGGACTTCTCCTTGGCCTATCAATTCGAAACTACTTGGTCTGGAATTCCGAATGCTTTCTGAAAGGGTCATATAAGGGAGTCAGGGTCGGTATAAACACGGGAAAGATGCTGCCTTTTGACGACGTCAATGGAACCCAAAATTTTGTGGGTGACGGACTCAATGACTGCGCCCGGCTGCTCAAGATTGAAGACCAAGAAGCCATCGCGTTTTCAGGTGACACGAGCTACGTCGTTGCGTCGGAGAGTGCTTACTATTGGTTCCGCCAACTATACACTGGGGGCGACGCGAGTCGGTTCTTGTCCACTATCAGGTTCAGAATCTCCGAGCAGAAGCAGATAACTGACAAGCACGACAAGACACATACCGCCTACCTCGTAGAGGCAAGTAGAAGTGTAGCTCTACAGCCACCCAATCGAGCCAAGAGGAAAAAAGAGACGACGGCTAGCGTGAACTCCAGAGAGGATCGTCATTGAAAGCAATCGTTTGTTTTCTATTCGGCCCGATGCTGATCGGTAGTATGGTCGCGCGGACGATCGCTCAAGGCAGCACCAGCGGTATCGTCGCCTCATCGTTGCGGTGCGAGTACCTGACCGATCCCCTTTCGATCGACACCCGCGAGCCGCGTCTTAGCTGGCAGATCGAAAGCAACACGCGCGGCGCAAAGCAGTCCGCGTATCAGATCATCGTCGCAACCACTGCAGCCAATCTCACAGCAAACAAGGGCGATCTCTGGGACACGGGCAAGGTCGCCTCGAACGAAACGATTCAGATCGCTTATCAAGGCAAGCCGCTCCAATCCCGGCAACAGTGCTTTTGGAAGGTCCGCGTTTGGGACCAGAACGGCCAGGCTTCGGGTTGGAGCGGGCCCGCGCAATGGGCGATGGGATTGATGGAGCCCGCGGACTGGTCAGCGAAGTGGGCCGGCGACAAGCTGCCTTCGGTTGAGAACATCTCGGCGACGATGCTGCGCCGTGAGTTCAAGCTCTCGTCAAAAGCGAAGCGAGCGATCGTCTACGCCTCCGCGCTCGGCGTTTACGAGTTGCATATCAACGGGCGGCGGGTCGGAGATCAACTGCTCGCCCCGGAGTTCACCGACTATAACAGTTGCACGCAGTATCAGGCTTATGACGTGACGGAACTTCTGAGACCGGGGACGAAC
>JBGQGO010000121.1:0-12176 GCA_041497455.1 Blastocatellia bacterium
CAGCATGTTCAAGCGGCGCGGCGCCACCGATTCGGATATCACGTCGTTTACCGTCTTGATGCCGTAAAGCGGGAGGTCCTTGTCGATCTCCTGCATCGTGCCGCGCACCGCTGAAGTCATCGCTTCGGGATCACCGCTGGTGCGAATCACGAACGTCGCGAACCCAACAGGCAGTTGATAGTAAGGCCAGAACATCTCCGGCCGAGTCTCGATGTCCAGCCCAGCCTGCTTGACGTCCCCAACGACTCCGACTACGGTGCGCCAGGGACCGTCGCCGACAGCGAGCCGTTTGCCGAGCGGGTCTTCATCGGGCCAGTAGCGCCGGGCCATGTCTTGGTTGATGACCACGGTCTCGGGAGCTTTCAACACGTCGCGGTCGTCGAAGTCGCGTCCCTCGATGAACGGAATGTTCATAGTCTGGAAGTACCCGGGCGTGGCGAGGTTGGTGTTTGCGTTGAAGCCCTGACCCGCGGGTTGCGGCGGGCGGCCTTCGATTCGGAAGTACCGCGAGCCGAATCCGCCGGCCATCGGTAGTCCGGCAGTCGCGGCCGCCGACTGAACGCCTGGCAAGGACGACAGCCGCTCTAAGCTTCGCTGATAGAAACCGGTGACCTGTGGGCCTTCCTTGTACCGGGAACCCGAAAGCGCGACGTTCATCGACAGCACATTCTCGGGGTTGAATCCCGGGCTCACATCGAGCAGCCTCGCGAAACTTTTGATCATCAACCCCGCGCCGATCAACAGCACGAGACAGATCGCGACTTCAGCAATGACGAATAGACTGCGGGTCCGATTGTGGCGAAGGCTGCCGCTCGCACCGCGGCTTCCTTCTTTCAATGCTTCATTCAGGTCAGGCTTCGATGCTTGAAGCGCGGGCACGAGTCCAAAGATCAAACCTGTCGCGAGCGAGATCAGCATGCTGAATCCAAGCACCCACCCGTCGAGCTTGATCTCTTTCACTCGAGGAATGCTGCTCTCTCCGATCGCGAGCAGAAGGTCCAGACCCCACAGCGCGAGCAGCACTCCGATGATCCCTCCCGCGATCGCGAGCAGTACGCTTTCCGTCAGCAACTGGCGAACGATGCGCGAGCGCCTCGCGCCAAGCGCGGTTCGAATCGCGATTTCCTTTTGCCGCGCTGCCGATCTCGCGAACAGCAGGTTAGCTACATTTGCGCAGGCGATCAGGAGAACAAACGCCACGGCTCCAAGCAACATGAGCAGCGCGGGCCGCGCGCCGGCTACGACTTCTTCGTAGAGCGAGAACACGTTCACGCCGTGCCCGGTGTTGACCTGATATTGCTGCTCGAGCTGAGCGGCGATCAAATCCATTTCCGTTTGCGCCTGCGGCAGGCTCACCCCTGGCTTCAAGCGAGCGACGACCTGCAGTTGGTGGCCGCCGCGATTGCTGGCGTCATCGGGCGAAAGTACAAGCGGAACCCATATCTCTGATTCTCTGTTTGGAAAAACAAAGTCGGCCGGCATCACCCCGACCACGGTGTAAGCCTTCTCGTTCAGCTTGATTGTCTTACCCGTGATGTTGGGATCAGACGCGAAGCTTCGGCCCCACAGCGCGCTGCTGATGATCGCGACCGGATTGCCGCCGGGCTTGTCATCGTCTGCTTCGAAGCTCCGGCCAATGCGCGGCCGAGCGCGAAGTATCGAGAAGAGGCTTGGCGATACGCCCGCGCCGGAAATTCGTTCGGGTTCAGTGCTGGCGCCCAGGTTGAAGCCTTGACCGGAGAACGCGGCCATATCCTCGAAGACTTGATTCTGCGCTCGCCAGTCGTTGAAGTCCGGCGGCGAGACGACGTTGCGCACTCGGCCCAACTGCAGGCGTTTCTCCCAAACCATCACGAGTCGATCCGACTGCGCAAATGGAAGCGGGCGAAGCAGCACGGCGTTGACCACGCTGAAGATCGCGGTGTTAGCCCCTATGCCTAAAGCGAGCGCGAGCACCGCGACGGCGGTAAACCCGCGATTCTTGAGAAGCGTGCGAACACCGTAGCGAAGATCCTTCAGTAGAGTCTCCATAGTTCTCCTTGATGCCGTAGACCGAAGGGAATTGAAAATTGAAAACTGCAAATTGAAAATTTCAAATTGGGGAGCGGGATGCTTGAGCTTTCAATTTTCAATTTCTAATTTTCAATTTTCAATTCTTTTCCGCACGGACAAATCATCTTATTCGTACCTCAGCGCCACCATCGGGTCGACCTTCACAGCGCGTCGAGCGGGCGCCAAACTGGCTACCAGAGCCACTCCTGTAAGCAGCAGCGAGATCACCGCGAAGGTCAGCGGGTCGGTTGGGCTGACCCCGAAGAGCAGACTCGACATCACGCGGGTCACCGCCAGTGCCGCTGCCAGCCCGATCGATACGCCGGTCGCGGTCAAGATCATTCCTTGTCCCACCACCAGCTTGATCACGTCAGTAGCGCTCGCGCCCAGCGCCATGCGCACGCCTATTTCGTGCGTCCGCTGCGTCACCGAATAAGAGATCACTCCGTAGATTCCAACAGCCGCCAGGATCAGTGCGACCATCGCGAAAAGGCCGAGCAACAACATGTTGAAACGCCTTCCCGCTACTGACTCCGAAAGCACCTGTTCCATCGTCTTGATCTCTGAGACGGGCTGATCCTTGTCAACCGCCAGTACCTGGCTGCGCACCGCCGCAACCAGACCGGAAGGTTCGCCAGAGGTATGCACTACGAGATTGGTTTCCAGCAGCGGGTTCTGGAGGTACGAAACGTAGACCTCGAGGCTGGTTTCCTCCGCGAGCCCGCTCTCCTTGACATCTCCCACTACGCCGATGATTTCGCGAGAGACGGCCGGGCCGACTTTGGTCTGACCCGGAATCAGCGAACTGATGCTGATGTGTTTTCCGATCGGATCTTCATCGCGAAAGAATCGGCGAGCTACGGCCTGGTTGATGATCGTCACCGGCGCGCTGTGTGAGCTGTCCTGCTCGGTGAAGGAGCGGCCCCTGAGCAGCGGTATTCCCATCGCGCGGAAATACTCGGGACTTGTGAACTGGTAATTTGCGGCCGTCGCCTCATCGGGTGAAAGCGTTCGACCGTCAATGGTGAATGGCTGGCCGATGTTCCAACCGGTGAGCGGGAGGCTGGTGACCATACCGGCGGACTCGACTCCAGGGAGCGACTCGACACGTTGAAGCACTTGATTGTAGAAGCCTGCGAGTTGATCTGCGTTGGTGTATCGAGACTTCGGCAGCGAAAGCGACATCGTCAGAACGTTGTCAACCCGGAAGCCCGGATCGACGCTTTGCAACCGCGCGAAGCTTTTGATCAGGAGGCCCGCGCCAATCAACAGCACCAGCGACAGGGCGACTTCCGAGATAACAAGCAAGCTCCTGATCCGGCGGCGGCGAGCGCCTCCGGTTGAGCCGCGTCCTCCCTCCTTGAGGGATTCGTTCAAATCGACTTTCGCAGCTTCGAGCGCGGGCGCCAGCCCGAAAATCATGGTGGTGAGGAGCGAAACGGCCAGTGTGAAAACCAGCACGTTGCTATCGATGTTTGTCTTGTCGATTCGCGGGATACCGCTTGGGTTGAATGCGACGAGAGCATCGACGCCCCACATCGCGAGCAGTAGGCCCAAGGCGCCGCCCAGAACCGTCAGCGGCACGTTCTCGATCAGCAATTGACGCGTCAATCGGATGCGAGTGGCTCCCAGAGCCGTTCTTATGGCGATCTCTTTTTGTCGAGTCGAAGCCTGGGCGAGCAACAAGTTGGCGACGTTCGCGCACGCGATCAGCAGGACTATGCCAACCGCGCCAAACAGAATGAGCAACGCCGGCCTCACGTCGCCGACTGTGCGCTCGCGCAGAGAATCAATTGTTACACCCCAGTCCTTGTTTGTGTCGGGACTCTCCCCGGCGATTCTAGCCGCCATCGTGTCCATCTCGGCCTGGGCCCGGGGAATCGTAACGCCTGGCTTCAGCCTTGCGAATACGCGCAGGTAATGGAACCTGCGATTGAGTTGGGAAGACTCGAATGCGAGAGGAATGTAAGCTTCGGTCTGCCTGCCGGCGAACTGGAAGCCGGGCGGAAGGATTCCGATCACGGTGTACTTATCACCGTTAAGCGTGACGCTCTGTCCAATGATGCCTGCGTCCGCGCCGAAGCGCCGCTGCCAGATGCTGTTGGTGAGAACTACCACTCGATCGTGGCCGCCTTGATCTTCTCCCGCGAGAAATGTTCGACCTAACGCTGGTGTCGCGCCGAGCAAATCGAACAGGTTGGCCGAAGCTTTGACTATAAGAATCTGCTCGGGTTCGCTCACATCAGAGAGATTGAACGACTCACCGGTCACCGCGGTCATCTGTTCGAAGTTCTGACTGTGATCTCTCCAATCGAGGAAGTTTCTCGCGGAGACGACATTGCGAAGCGCGCGTGGCGGCTTCTCCCAGAGCATCACGAGTTGATCGGGATCTTTGAATGGTAACGGACGAAGCAACACCGCGTTTACCACGCTAAAGATGGCTGTGTTGGCCCCGATACCCAGCGCGAGCGCAAGTACGGCGACGGCGCTGAAGCCGGGCCGCTTGGCCAGCAGGCGAATTCCATAACGCAGGTCTTGCATTAAAACTTTCCCTCAATCACTACCAGGGAGCGCGGACCCGGCGGGCTGAAGAATGTCAGCTCATCCAGGCATACGGGCGAGACGCCCCGCTCCGGTGTATTTGAAAGTCGCCGAAGTCTCATTTCTCTTTGACCCGCGCCTCCCAGGTTCTTCACTTTCCATAGAGCGCGATGCCCCAGAAGTTGATGGCCGGGGGAAACGCGTTCCAGTTGTCGAAGGAATGAGAGTCGTCCGACTTGTAACGCAATTTGTATTTCCCGGCCGGCAGCGTCACGCTGACGTCGATCAGCCGGTTCTTCGGCGCGCCGCCCGCGGGCTTTGTCTCGGGTTGTTTCATCTCCCAGACTCGCTTGCCCGTCTTCTCGTCTTCGATCCAGCCATAGTCAAACATCTCGCCCGTTTGTCCTTCGCCGATCGCAAAGACGCGAACGCTCTGCTCTTGCGGCAAGGTGAACTCCGCGGTTTGATCCGCGTTGTCCTGGACGCGGACGATCTCGGCGATTGCCTTCTTGGACGTAAGATCACCAGGCAGACCCCTCGCATACAAGGCGCTGTAGGCTTTGAACATTGGCGATGAGTCGCCCGCTCTTCCGACGCTTGCGTTGAAGCGCGACTGGTTCATCAATTCCTTCTTCACAAGATCAGCGTACGGCTTATCCTCGGCTGCCTTCAGTAGATGCTTCAATTCCTCAACGGACGCTTGCCAGTTGATCTCCGGCAACGGGCCGCCAAAAATCTCCGGAAAGATGAACGTCTTCAAGAATGCGAGTCCCACCGGCGAGCTGGTCACATCGCCGGCGCCAAGGTCCGTCGAGCGGCTCAGGTTGTCGGTGTTGGCCATCGCGATGAAGGTGATGTTACGATCCGGGACCTTCAGGATGAGCGACGAGTTGCACGTCCAATACCCGTAATGCCAGATCAGCCGAGTGCCCTTGTAGTTCTGAGTGAACCAACCCAGGCCATACGGAAGGTTCTCGCCTTTTGTGGAAACCATCGGAGTGAACGCGAGCTGCTGGGTTTCTTTGGTTAGGAATCGGTTTTGATCGATGGCTATGTCGTACTTGGCCATGTCGAGCACGGACGACATCAAGCCAGCCGACACGCTGAACCGGTTCGGGTACTGCCCCTTTACGATGTTGAACTTGTCATCGAGCTGGTACGGCTGAGCCAGCGTCTTCGAAACCAGGTCGAAGCGCTGCCGTTGCTTCTCGGTGATCAGCGAGTCGGTCAGGGGCGACTGGTGTCCGTGAACAACTTTCCAGGTTCCTTCCTGTTTGTTCCAGACTAACGAAACCCGCGAGAGACCGTCGTTGCGAACGCGGCCGTTCGGCAGAGTCACTGACTGACTGAAAATGCATGTCGTTAGAGCCGTGTTGTCGTAGACGGCCGCTTCAAGGTCGCCGACCTGAATGTTCACCTTAACGCCGGCGCGAAAATCCTCGCGAAGCCCGGAGACATCGACCAACGGCGCCAGCGATCCGCCGTCTCGCCGAAAAGCGTTCTGCTGGGGAGTGAGGTATCGCTCAATTTGATCGACGTTGCTCGAATTGATCGCGCCGATCAGGCTCATCACGGCAGCCTTCACTTCGTCTTCTGACTTTTGGCCGGTCTGGCCTGGCGATTTGGTATGGGCGACGGGCCAAACGTTTGGCGCGGTCTCCTTCAGATCGAGCGGATCGAGGATGTTCGCGATAAGCAGTTCGGCGAACGATTTGCCGGCCGCTTTCTGAATGACCTTATCGAGCTCCGCGAATCGATTCCCGTTATAGCTGTAGTTTTCGCCGGGATTGCCTTCGGAGGTGTGCGAGAAGAGATGCTTGACGCGGATGACGCCTTCGCTTTCGAGTAAGATGCCGTACTTGGAAACCGGATCGTCGAGTTTGACCCTTCCGTCCTGGACTAGCTGCATCAGGATCGTCGACGCAAAAGTCTTGGTCAGCGAAGCCAGATGATAAGAGGTGTGCTCAGTCGCGGGGATCTTGTTCTCGACGTCGGCGTACCCAAATCCTTTTGCCCATACCACCTTCTGATCTTTCACGATCGCGCAGGACATCGCCGGAATCTTGAGCTGTTGACGAAGGCCGTCGAGACGTTGTTCGAGATGCGCGAACCGCTCAGCGTCTGAAGCAGCCGCCGGCTGTTCCACGGCTTTCTGACTTGCGCGCGCGGCGAGCCTTCCGCTTCCGAAAGTCGTGAAAGCCAAGACCGAAGCCAGAAGCAAGGAGATTCTGATTCTCATTGTGACCTCACTGGAGAAAGACGAAACCGAATGACTTAGCCAATTACTGTGCCATGCGCGCAGGCCGGCTCAAATGTTTACTACGCTTAGATTAGGAGCGCGAGTGCGCGGCACAAGGAGAAGGCGGATGTTCACTATCGGGAAGCGAGTTGCCAGAAGCGGGCATCAGACCGCGAGCCCTGCTTCGAACAAAGCCCGCAAAGCACCCCGCCCTTCATGCCAGACGATTCCATTCTTCGCTAGTAACTGAGCGACCAAGTATGGCATCGATTTCTCGAATCATCATTCGCAGTTGCGGAACTGAAAACTCTTGGTTTGATGGGACTGTCAGGCGGTGTTGTTGATAGATCATGAACTGATGGTGTGTTCCGGAATATGGACCATCAAAACCAACTTTTCGTAGCCGGCGGATGAATTCGCTTCGCTTACACGGCGTCCACCGGCTCATATGCTGGCTCCTTGTTTAAATCAATCCCATCGACGACGGGAAGGTGGTGTCCCAACCTGAAGCCCACCAGCAGCCAATCCTCCAGAGTGGAGCGCAATTCAGTTTCGCATTCATGAAGCGTTGATCCAAATGCGATTACTCCGTTGCACGACGGAATACGTCCCCCAAAAGAGCCGTCCTCCAGCTTGTCATATTCAGCTTGAGCCATTGCGTGCTCTATGTATTCGCTTATGATGAAGTGAGTGTTGACCGTCGCTTTTAAGCCGGTGGAGTCGGCATTCTCTGGTTCATGAGTTATCGCCTTATCCATTGTCGGCACCTCCACCCGCATTCTAGCCCTTTGTCCTTTAGACCCTCAACAGCAAGATGCCAGCAGCTTCTCACTAATCAAGAGCTGCGGCTTCTCGCGCTTTAAAGCTCCAAGTAGTGCTTCGTTAGACGAATCGATCAGAGCCCGGTAGGCCGTGCCAGACGAATGGGCCACCCGCAGGCGAATGGATCGCAACTACTCATACCTCAGCGCGATCATCGGGTCTACCTTGGTTGCTCTGCGGGCAGGCACGTAACAGGCTCCCAGAGCCACTCCTGCCAGAATGACGGAAATCGCGATGAACGTGACCGGGTCGGTTGCGCTTACGCCGAACAGCATGGCCGCCAGTAATTGAGTCAAGAAATACGCGCCGATAAGACCCGCGCCTATGCCGATAGCCGTGAGGGTCATTCCTTGCCGCACGACCATCTTCAACACGTCTTGCTGCTGCGCGCCGAGCGCGACGCGAATGCCAATCTCGTGTGTGCGTTGAGTGACCGAGTAGTTCATCACGCCGTACAGCCCGACAGCGGTCAAGATCAGCGCCAGCCCCGCGAAGATCGCCAGCAACAGCGTGTTGAAGCGCGGCCGCGCGACGGACGCCGCCAGATACTCGTCAAGCGTCTTGATGCCGTAAGCGGGCAAGTCCTTGTCCATCGCTCTGACCTCGCTTTGAACCGCGCTGACGATGCTTCGCGGGTCCGTTTCGGTCTTCACCAACATCGTCATGTCGAACGTGAGCTGCGCGTGAGGCTCGTAAGCCTCGGGGTCCGCTTCCGCGCTTAACTTCAAGTGCTTCACGTTGCCGACCACGCCGACGATCTCGCGCATCTTGCTGCCTTCGTCGTCTTCGTCGCCGGCGCTGATGCCGGGCTTGATGTGTTTGCCGATCACGTCTTCGCCTGGGAAGAACTGTTTGGCGAAAGCTTCGTTGACGATGATGACCGCGGGCGCTTTCTTGTCGTCGCGCTCCGTGAAGTCGCGGCCCTTGATAAGCGGGATCCCGATCGTCTTGAAATAGTCGAGCCCGATTGTGCGAATCTCGGTCGCCGGCAGGTCTCCTTTTGCGATGGTGCGCGCCTCGGTTTCGAACGTCACTCTCATACGGTCGCCGCCCAACGGCAGCGGCATAACCGCGCTCGCCGATTTGACGCCAGGCAGCGATTCCAGGCGCGCCTTGAGCTGCCGATAGAACTCGACCTGCTGCTCCGGTTTGTATTTGACCTCGGGCAGACCAATGCTGAAGGTCAGCACGTTGTGCGGATTGAATCCCAGGCTGACTTGCTGCAAGCGCCGAAGGCTCTGGATCAGCAGCCCCGCTCCTGCCAGCAGCACGATCGCGATAGCGACTTCACCAACAACCAGCACCGCGCGAAGACGATTGCGCCCGGCGCCTTCAGTTGAACCGCGTCCCCCTTCCTTGAGCGATTCGGTCAAGTCGGTCCTTGATGAATGAATCGCCGGAACCAGGCCGAAGACAATGCCGGTGAGAAGCGACACCAACAACGTAAAGCCCAGTACGCGAACATCCAATCCGATCTGCCCCGCGCGCGGGAGATCATCCTGGCTCAGTGAGACCAAAACGTCCGTGCTCCACAGCGCAACGAGCAAGCCGAGCGCTCCGCCCGCCATCGCCAGCAGCACGCTTTCCGTCAGCAACTGCCGCACTACGCGCAATCGGCTTGCGCCCAGCGCCGCGCGAATCGCCATCTCTTTGTGACGCGTAGTCGCTCGGGCCAATAGCAGATTCGCGACGTTGACGCATGCGATCAGCAGGACCAGCCCGACTGCGCCAAGCAATATGAGCAGAGCCGGGCGAACGTCGCCTACCAGGCTCTCGAGCGCCGGAACGATGTTCACGCCGCGGTGTGAATTCTCGTCGGGGTACTGCCGTTCGAGATTGCCGGCGATGCCATCCATCTCGGCCTTCGCCTGCGCGAGCGTGACGCCTGGCTCGAGGCGCGCGAGGACGTGCAGGTAGTGCGCGCCACGTTGCGCGAGCATCCCGGAGTCAACGGCGACCGTCGACCACAGATCGATAGTCTCGCCGCCGACAGGGAACTGAAATCCCTGGGGCATCACTCCGGCAACCAGGTAGTTCTTGCCGCCAAGCACCAGCGATCTACCGAGTACGTTGGGATCGGCGTTGAACCGTTGGTGCCAGAGCCGGTGACTCAGAAGAACCACGCGGCCGCTGTCGCCGGGCTTGTCTTCTTCTGGCCGGAATGGCCGCCCGAGGATTGGCGCTACGCCGAGCAACGGGAACAGATCGGCGTTCACCACTGCGCCGTGCAGCCGCGCGGGCTCGGCTTCGCCGGTGAGGACAAAGTCGGTGTCCCGGTATGTAGACATGTGCTCGAAGACAGTGTTCTGATCTCTCCAGTCGACGAAGTTGGGATATGAAGCGGACGATCGAGAGCCGCCGCGATCAATGCGCGATTCGTAAACCACCATCAATCGATCGGGCTCGGCGAAAGGAAGCGGCCGCAGCAGAACGGCGTTGACTACGCTGAAGATCGCCGTGTTGGCGCCGATGCCAAGCGCGAGAGCGATCACCGCGATCGCGGTGAAGCCGGGGTGCTTGAGCAGCGTCCTCAAGCCATATCGCAGGTCTTGCAACAAGGTTTCCATGATTCACCTTTCACTTATGGTTCAGGGTTCAGGGTTCCGGGTTCAGAGTTCAACCTTTAGGTTGCTCCTCGTCGTCGTCGGCAAGCTAAAGCTTGAACTCTGAACCCGGAACCACGAACCCTGAACCCTGAACCGCTATTCATATCGCAGCGCGATGATCGGATCAACCTTCGTGGCTCGGCGCGCGGGGACGTAGCTTGCCACCAACGCAACGACGATCAAAAGCGCCGAGGTTCCGGCAAAGGTGATCGGATCAATTGCGCTCACGCCGAAGAGCAAGCTTGCGAGCAAGCGCGTGATCCCGAACGCGGCGCCGAGTCCTAACACCACGCCTGCTGACACCAGCGCCAGGCCTTGCTTCAGCACCAGCCCCATCACGTTCCCGCGCCCGGCGCCCAGCGCCATTCGTATCCCGATCTCGCGTGTGCGCTGAGCAACCGAGTAAGACATCACACCATACAGCCCTATGGCCGCCAGGATCAGCGCAAGGATTCCGCCAGAGCCAAGCAGCGTCGCCTGGCTTCGTTCGCCGCCCAGTGAGTTCTCAACGCGTTCGCTCAGCGTCTGCGCGTTCAGTACCGGAAGGCTCGGGTCTATTTGTTGCACCTCGTTGCGCAGCGCGGCCACCAGCCCTTTCGCGTCGGACGACGTACGTACGTGCAGGTTGATCTGGGGGACGTACTCTTGTTGGAGTGGTATGTACATGAAAGCCCTGCGCGGTTCGGTGAGGCTGTTGTACTTGCTGTCGGCGACGAGGCCGACCACTTCGCGAAAATCCTGATCGCCAAAAAGCTTCAGGCGCTTGCCGATGGGTTCTTGACCCGGCCAGAAGCGAGCAGCCATCGCCTCGTTGATGATCATCACCTTTGGCGATTGCAGATTGTCGGTTTCGGCGAAGTCGCGGCCGCGCAGCAGGGGAATGCCTAGCGTCTCAAAGAACCCGGCCGCGATGTTGTTGGTCTGCACGAGCACGCCGCGTCCGCCGGGCGGCGGATCCTGTCCTTCGATGAAGACGCTTCTCTGAAATCCTCCGCCGAACGGGCGGTCGCGAGCTACGGTAGCGTTCAGCACGCCCGGCACGGCGCGAATGCGCTCGACTGCCTGACGGTGAAAGTTTCTCCCTTGAGGCTCAGTGTAACCTTCGCGACCGAGATTGAACGCCATCAACACCACGTTCTCAGGGTTGAAGCCGGGGTTAACCGATTGAGCCTTTTGAAGACTGCGCACGAACAGGCCGGCGGTGATCAGCGCGAACAGCGAGAGCCCGACCTGCACAACCACCAGCGCCTTTCGCAGATTGAGCCTGAAGCCGCGCGAGCCAACGGGCATCGTGATATCGCCCTTCAGCGTCGGCACGAGATCAGGCTTCGACGCTTGCAGGGCAGGAGCGAGTCCAAACACCAAGCCGCTGAGGACCGAGACAGCCAGCGCGAAGATCAGCACTCGAGGATCGATGCTCACCCCTTGTTGATTCGGTCCGCCGCCAAACGGAACTAGTGAACGCAAGACGTCCTTCGACCAGATCGCAACGAAGAAGCCGATGGTCCCGCCTGCGAGAGAAAGCATCAAGCTCTCGGTCATCAACTGTCTGATCAGCCGCGAGCGGCTCGCTCCCAGCGCCAACCGAATTGCAATTTCTCTCTTTCGTTTCGTCGCGCGAGCGAGCAGCAAGTTGGTCACGTTAGCGCAAGCGATCAGCAGCACGATGCCCGCGACTCCCATCAATGCGCTGAAGGTCAGCCCCACGAGGCCGTCGCCGTCCGGGTCTTTGCGGGCCGTGAGCAGCGGAACGAGTTTTACGTTGCGGCCTTCGTTGTCCTTTTTGTATTCCTGCTCGAGCTGCGAACCGAGCGCGGTCATCGATGCTTGCGCCTGGGTTGTGCTGATCCCCGGTTTGAGCCGGCCGGCCATCAACAGAAACAGCCCTCGCCGTGTGTTGTACCAGTCAAAGCCCG
>JBGQGO010000122.1:0-12123 GCA_041497455.1 Blastocatellia bacterium
AGAGTGGCGGTCGACCACGGCGCCCTCAGCGGCGAGAAACCGGCGGGGATGCCGCTGAGGAAAACTAGGCACGCCCGTGCAAACGGGGGCTAAGGCTTCTTCTTCTCGTCCTTCTTCTTGTCACTGCCTCCGGTGATCGCATCTTTAATCTTTCCGAAGAAGCCGCGCTTTTTCTCTGGCTTTTTCTCAGCTTCTCTCTTCTCTGCCTCCTTCTTCTCCGCCGGCTTCGAGGAGGCGGCCCTTTCGGGCTTAGGCGCAGGCTGCTGTGTGCGTGGAGGCGTCTGTGCGGGCGGCGCTTGCTGTGAAACTACCGGCGATTGAGGCGGCGTCTGACTGCGTCGGCCCCCGGTTCGCGCGTTCCCTGGACCAGGCACGCCGGACCCGCCAACGGGCGGTTGAATAACCAAAGGAGCTGGCTGCGCAGGAACCGGTTGGACGTTCTGCGCGGGAACCGGGGCAGGTTCGCTCGGCGCCGGAGGCGAGCTGGGACTCTGAGCCCCGGAAGGCGCCGCGGTGCTTTTCGGCGGAATCACTACCGGCTTGTCCCCGCCTCCAACCAGGGCGAAGGCGCCGGCCATTATGGCTACGAGCGCTAGCGCGCCAGCTCCTGCATAGTGTTTCCAGTTGAGCTTGCTCAAGAATGAAGGGCGCCCGGCAGGGCTCTGCACGGCTGGAGGCGGCGCGTAGTAGCCGGGGGCGCCCTGCGAGTATGCGGCCGCTGCCTCGGGTTGGCCAAGTCGTGTCGCCTTAACTTCACCGCCAGTCGCCGCCGGTGCGAAGCTCTGATCGCCAGCAAGCCTGGTCGCTTTCACAACATCGCCGAACGGGGGAGCCATCTGCATTGCGGGGTCCAACCGTGTTGCGGGCGCGGAATAACCGCCAGTGCGCGCCGCTGGATCCTCGACACGTGGCGTAACCGCGCCGGTGTTCGTCTGCATCAGCACTGCCCGAAACTCGCTTGCGCTCTGATACCGGGCCTCCCGCTTCTTCGCTAGCGAGCGCATGATGGCTTGCTCGACAAGCAGCGGTATGTGAGGCGCATGAGCTCGCGGCGGCGTGGGAGCGTCCTCGATCTGACATCGCATCAACTCGTACTCGCTCGTGCTGTTGAACGGCACACGGCCGGTTAGCATTTCGTAAAGCAAAATGCCAAGCGAGTAAATATCCGAGCGAGCGTCAGTCTCTTCGCCGCGAACTTGCTCGGGCGACATGTACTCGACTGTGCCGATCAAGTGCCCGGCCCTGGTTAGGCGATCGGTACCCAGCACCCGCGCGATGCCGAAGTCCATCACCTTGATCGAGCCGGTCTCGGTCAACATCATGTTCGCGGGCTTGATATCGCGGTGGACTATTCCCATCTTGTGAGCGTGATCGATTCCCTCGAGCGCCATGCAAAACAATTCAATTGCCTGGTTGCATTGCATTGCGCCTTGCGCTCTTATCACGTCGTCGAGCGTCCTGCCGCGCACGAACTCCATCACCATGAAAAAGTCTTCGCCCTGGCGGAAGAAACTATGCAGCGTAGCTACGTTGGGATGATTCAGTTTCGCGAGCGTCACAGCTTCAGTGCGAAACCGTTCAACCACGTTGGGTTGCCGCGCCAACTCGGGCCGCAGCATTTTTATGGCGACCTCGCGTTCGAGCATCAGGTCGACGCCTTTGAAGACCGCGCCCATTCCGCCCTCGCCGATCTTGTCTATGATCTTATAATTGCCAACTACACTGCCTATCATCATCCCACCTCATTAAGCCGCAATTCTACTGATTGCTTTGGATCAAGCTTATTACCAGGTTAGCCTCCGACTTCTGCTTATTAAAAGGAGCAAAGTTGTAGGTCTCTCCTTTCCCGGCTCCTACTTTCAGGTGGAACGCGCCGTACTGCGCTCCCACGAACCCGTTGAGCTTCGCCTCTTTAATGTCCTGGCGGGTCGCTTCGAACGTGTGATTCCCATCATCCGCTCTGAAGGTGACGTTGCTCTTCGAGACAAACAACGATCCCTGGCAAAACGTGTTGAAGAACTTATCGTGATCGTGATAGACGCGAAAAGGCGCGCCCCCGCCGCGCTCGATTGCCGCGCGCATCGAGCGCTCGGCCGCCAGGATGTCGTGACTCCCGTAGAGCTGGGCGAACCCGAGCAGCCCATACGCCTGCGGTTTCGATGAATCAAGAGCAACCGCTTGCTGCAAGAGCCTGATCGCAGCATTAGTGTTGTTCGCTTGCATCGCAGCGACCGCCTTGTCGGTCAGATCGTCGTAGTCCGGCCCGGCAGGTAGGGGACGGCTGGCCGGACGGGACGGGACGGGCGAGCGGGGTGGAGCCTCACTGGCCTTCGCAGTTATCGCGCCGATCAGCGCGTTGTTGCCGCCGGCTTCCTTGATCTCACGCGCGATCTGAGGAGTGATGCTAAAGCTGACGCCGCGCACTTCGACGAACTGTTCGACCTTCGTCGTTGGCACGCCGCTTTGCAAGAGAGTGATGATCTCGTTCTTGGCCAGAGGCGGGCCCGCGGGCACATTGTTAGAGGGTGGCCTCGTATTGTTCGATGGATTGCGCGGAGGCGGACTGCTGGCGGCGCGATAGTTTCCTCGAATAGCGTCGATCACCTCCGGGCGTGCGCCCGCCCCGCGAAACTGGGACTCGATCTCAGACGTCATTGGAAAATCAACTCCGCGCTGCTGAATCGCTTGAACGACCTCGCTTGTGGGCAGCGCATTCAGTTGCACAACCCTTAACAGCTTGTCCTTGTCGTAAGGCTGCTTGGCCTGCATCTCGGCGACGCTCGCCGTCATCATTGCGAATAGAATCGCCGCGGCAACGGCAATGATCGCCCGGCTGGCCGAGAAGTAATTCTTAGATTGAGTCGTCATTGGAGCCTCTCTGTGATTGCAATAATATCTCATCGTGCTCTTGCTGACCGCCTCACTGGTTAAGAAGCCTCCTGGCTTCGGCAGCCCTGCGCTCCTTCTCTTTGCGGGTGGCCGCTTCGGTGTTGCTTTCCTTACGAGCGGATTTCGCCCCCTTGCCTGCGTTCGCGTTCTCACCTGCCTGAGCCGCGCCCCTGGACAGGCTATCGCCAATCGGCTTAGCGAGCTCGACCTGCGGAACCGATTGAGGCGGCGCTTGCACGGGAATCGAAAGTTGACCCGCACCCGCTCCGGCTGAAGGAGCAGCGGGAGGAGACGCCAACTGGACAGGCGGACTCGCTGGACCAGTTGGCGCCGCGCCTGGCTTCTTTCCACCGCTAAGCAGAACGACGGACACTGCGACTATAACGACCAGCGCGGCTACGGCAATTCCGATGAAGAGCTTTGCGTTCGACTTGCCGGGCGAAGGCATCGGAACCGGTTGATACATGGCGCCTGCTGAATCGCTTGCACCATAAGCAAACGGCGCGTTCCCTTCCCCGGCAAGTCGCGTTTGCCTAATCTGGCCGCCTGGCGAACCGGTTGAAGCGTCCCGCGCGAGCCTCGTCTCTTTGGGCGCGACGCCAGGCATCGGCGGCGTCGCAACCGGTGAACCGATTATGCGAGTTTGTTGTGGCGAAGCTGCGGGCGCCGCAGCAATCGAAGGAGTAGGCCTTTCGCCGATGGCGTTCAGGAGAGAGTTGCGAAACTCGGCGGCCGTTTGAAATCGCGCTTCGGGTCTCTTTGCCAGCGCGCGCATTATCGCTTGCTCGACGGCCTGGGGAATGTGCGCCGAAAACACGCGAGGCGGCTGCGGCGCGTCGTCAATCTGCATCTTCATCAAGTCGAATTCGCTATCGGACGAAAACGGCACGCGGCCGGTCAGCATTTCGTAGAGAAGAATTCCGAGCGAGTAGATATCGGATCGCGCGTCAGTCTCCAGTCCGCGAACCTGCTCAGGCGACATGTATTCAATCGTGCCGACGATATTGCCCTGCTTGGTCATTCGAGCCGTGCCCAGCACGCGAGCTATGCCAAAGTCCATCACCTTGAGCGTGCCGCTCTCGGTCATCATCATGTTCGCAGGCTTGATGTCCCTATGAATGATTCCCATCTTGTGCGCATGGTCAATACCTTCCAGCGCCTGACAGAACAACGCGATGGCTCGGCCGCAAGGCATCACGCCTGATTTCCTGATCACGCCGTCGAGCGTGTCGCCCCGCACGAACTCCATCACCATGAAAAAGTCATCGCC
The DNA here is from genome assembly GCA_041497455.1 of Blastocatellia bacterium. Lineage (GTDB taxonomy): Bacteria > Acidobacteriota > Blastocatellia > UBA7656 > UBA7656 > Onstottus_A. Next base: position 4,160 of record JBGQGO010000122.1, read on the forward strand.
CTGGCGGACGAAGCTGTAGAGCGTTGCGATGTTCGGGTGATTGAGCCTTGCAAGCGTGACCGCTTCCGAGCGAAACCTTTCGACGATGTTGGGCTGCTGTGAAAGCTCAGGTCTGAGCATCTTGATGGCGACTTCGCGTTCGAGCATCACGTCTATGCCTCGAAAGACCGCGCCCATCCCGCCTTCGCCGATCTTATCGGTGATCTTGTAGCTGCCAACAAGATTGCCGATCATTTTCCAACCTCCATCTCTCTGGTCATTGGCAAAGGTTTGCTGTTGGCTGCGCCCACGGGCGCCACTTTGACGATGCCCACAGTTATATTATCGTGCCCCCCGCGCTCTTTTGCGAGTGCTATGAGGCTCTCACACGCCGGGAGAGGATCGGCTGATATGACAACCTGCTTGATCTCTTCGTCCTCAACCAGATCGTAGAGGCCATCCGAGCACAAAAGGAAAAGGTCCCCTTGGCGAACGGGAAACGGCGCGTCCCAAGTCGAGACTTCGACCTCCGGGTGACTCCCTAGCGCGCGCAGTATCACGTTCTTGTCGGGATGATGCCGAGCTTCTTCAAGGCTTATCAATCCACGCTTGACCATCTCCATCACCTCCGAATGGTCTTGCGTCATTACGTAAATCTGTTCGTTTCTAACAAGGTAGATGCGGCTGTCTCCGACGTGAGCTGAGAGCGCCTTGCCATTCTTCAGCACCAGCGCGCTGGCCGTTGTGCCCATGCCTTTCAAGCTTTCATCCTTGAGTCCGGCTTCGTAGATTTCGCGGCACGCCTGGTGGAACGCGTTCGTTAGGGCCGGCTGAGCGTCGTCCGGATCGTCGTAGTAGACCCGGCTGATCACGTCGACCGCCATCTTGCTCGCGACTTCGCCCGCAGAATGCCCGCCCATCCCATCGCAGACCAGAACGAGCGATCCTTTATTCCGCAGCAACTCGGAATCACCCGGCTGGATGTACGTGCCTCGGTCTTCATTCACCTCACGAGCACAGCCGACGTCGCTGAGCAGGCAGGCGAGAATTTCGCACTTAAAGTCCAAGGGCGCCTCTAGCTCTCCAGTGGCATTGCCGCGCTCTTGGGTCTCGTCTTTCTTCTGATTCGCACGGCCTTGTCCGGCATTCTTCTTCGTCAGCTTCTTCCACAGATTGGACATAGTATGATTGCTCTCTCTTGGTTTCAGCAGCTCAGCCCCGGGGCGCGACTTTTTTCCTCATATCAAAAGTGTACCTTTGCACATCGGGCGCTGTCTCTACGGTGAATGGCTGAGGGAACCTATCCTCGTAACCGTCTTGCTCCAACCGAAGCACGATTTTTTCGCCAACGTTGGCGGGAAATCTTAACGGCTTTGCGGCGGAGGTCGCGCCGATCAAGGTTCCGCCGCGATAAACTTTGGCTGTTCCTTCCGTCAGGGCTACCTCAAGCGTTTTTGTCCCGCGAGCGATCGGCGTTGGCGTCGGGGCCGGCGGAGGCGGGTTTGGTTTTGGCTCCGGGCCGGGAATCGACAGGTAAACCACAAGAACTAGCACTAACACGATAGCCGCAGCAATGGATGAAAGCAGCCGCCAGCTTTCTTTTGTTTTCCCGAAGACCATGCGCTTGCGTTCTACAACGGCGGATCGCGGAGTGGCGACGGTCGCCGCGAGCCGCGCGACATGTTGAAGAAGCTCTTGCGCTGACTGATAGCGATCTGCAGACTTCCTCTTCAAGCAGCGGGATATGACAGCTTCAACTTCGCGGGGGACAAGCGGGTTCAAGGCCGTGGCCGGCACGTAAGAGACCTTGATTATCTTCTCGTAAAGCTCGCCGATGGTGTTAGCTTCAAACGGCACCTGCCCGGTTACCATCTCATACAGCAGAATCCCCAGCGCCCAAATGTCGGATCTCGTGTCTGCGGTTCCACCCTTCAGCTGTTCAGGAGAAAGATACTGAAGAGTGCCAACAACGCCTCCGGTTGCGGTCATCTTCGGCGTCGATTCAGCTTTGGCGATCCCGAAGTCGAGCAGTTTCACCTGGCCCGCCGAGCTAAGCTTGATGTTGTTAGACTTGATGTCGCGGTGCACGATGCCCTGGTTGTGAATGTAGCCAACCGCCTCGACCGCGCACTGGAAAATGTAGATCGTCTCCGACATCGGCAGGCAGCCGAGCGCTCTTATCCGCTCAGCAAGCGTCTGCCCATGAATGTACTCCATCACGATGCAGGGCTGGCCGTTTAGGTCGTGAAACTCGTAGAAGCGGGCGATGTTCGGGTGCTGGATGCTCGCCTGTATGCGGGCCTCATTGAAGAACCTCTCGATCAAGCCACGATCGGTCGCTTGAGTGAGAATCTTCGCTGCTGCAACCTGGCCGGTCCGGGTGTTCACCGCGCGGTATACCTCACCCATTCCACCCGCGCCCAGAAAGTCTACGAGCCGGTAGTCACCAACATATGAATTCAGTAACCCTTCCCTGACCACAATAATTCAATGCGGAGTGCGAGCCGCGCCGCACTCCGCATCCTCCTCTCACGTTTTGCCACCGAAGGCGTTTGTTTAGTTAGTCACCGCGTTGATGCCCATCAGCTCCTTGCCGTAGCGAATTGGCACCGCGAATGAGATCGCGGCCCCTGGCTCCCACTTGCCGGCAGTGAAGATGCCGACCACCTTGCCGTGATCGTCGAACACAGGTCCACCGCTGTTTCCGCCACCTGTGGAGTTGACGGTTAACTGGTAGTAGTCCCCGAAAGAGCTGACCACCGGATCAGTCGGTTTTATTTGGCCGCGGTGTATCGATCCAATGTTCCCGACGCTCACCGTTGGGTTCGGAATAGTCCTGAGCGTGTACTGCTGATTGAATCGATCCTGCGAGAAAATGACACCAAACTGCGGCGGCGCGATGCCCGGGTAACCAAGCACTATCGCGGGATCGCCCGGCTTGATCGTGTCGTAGTTGTCGTTGAACTCGCACTTGGTCAAAGTCTCGGGGACATCGATCTTGACCATCGCCACATCGTGCCGGTCAGATGTTCGGACCAGGTGGGCCGGAAAGCGAAGCTCGTTCTTTGCGAAGGTCACATTGAGGAGATCGTTTCTTCCTTCCAGCATTAGCTGTCCTTGTCCTCTCCAGTATCCAGCCTGCAACGATTCTCCTGGCACCCAATCGGTTGGCGCCTCGACGATCTGGATTCGTCCGTCTTGGCCAGGTACTGGCGCATAGCGTCCATTTGGCGATTGCGCCACCACAATGCCTTTTTCGGCGCCGCCTGGAAAGTGATAGCTGGTTCTCCAACTAGCCCCTACGTGACGGTTCGTCAGGATGAAGCCATCACTGGTGACGGCGAATCCGCTCCCCGTGCCCCCGCCGCCGATGGGGGCGCCCTGTTTGTTATCGAAGTCCAGAGCGGGCTCTAACTTCTGACCGGTCTTGCTCTGCACGAAGACGTAGCAAGCAAACGCGGCCGGACCGTTCGGCACCAGCGGCTCGCCCTCCTGGTTCTTGTTGGCCATGTAATAATGGTAAGCTTGCTCGCCGGTGGTCAAATTGATGAGCTTCCATGCGAACTCGATGTACACAGTCGAGTTGGTGGATGCGGAAGCGATTTCCGCAGGGCTCATGACGCCAGGATTCTTATCGATCGGCGGCGGCGGCGGTTCTGGCTTTGGTTGCGGACGAAATATCAAGAACGCCGCGACTGCCGCAATAACAACCACCATGGCGGAACCACCGATGATCATGTTTCTGCGCGATTCGCTCTTCGTCTGAGTGATCATCCGCTCAACAGTAGCCCTGCCCACCGCCCCAGGCGCACCACCGGTTGGGGGAGGCATACCCACCGGCGCATGTCCGGACATCGGAGTCCCCATTGGCGCAGTTGACGGGCCGCCAACGCGTGTTTGAGGCAACGGCGTGAACGTCGGCGCGCTCGTGTCCGCTGCCACTCGAGTCGGGCGCGGTCCGCCTGCCGGCCGTGGTTCGACGTCGAACTGAAACTCGGGACCGCCGGCTCCGAATTGAACGACATCGCCGGGCACAACCTTCGCAGTACCCACGATTCTCTGCTTGTTGACGAATGTTCCGTTGCGGCTGCCCATGTCGGTGATCAAGAACTCACCGGGGTTTGCCGGGTCCTGAACAAGCCGGGCGTGCTGACGGCCCACCAGATCATCGCGATCCGCGTCGTACTTGACGGTCGAAGACGGATCGCGGCCGACGATGAGTTCTTTGAAATGCGCGAGAGGGAACTCCTCGACCTGGTTTGCCTTTGAGCCACTCAGATGTCTAAGAACTATGCGCTCCATGGTAGTCTCCTTTGAAAATGAATTCTGGGCCTACTGTTGAGGAAGCGGTTGTGTTTTCTGGCGAGGACAGCGCGCTTCCTCTTGGTCTCCGTACGCTACTTAGAACCCGGTTTGCCGCATCCGGCTACCGCGCCGCGCGACGATGCTACAGACGAACGACTGCTTGGTGAATCAGACGCTGCACGGTCCCGTGTTTCGATCCTGGTGCAAGCATCCTTGTGGCCCTCACCTACTAACGCGAGAACCAGCGCAATAACGGCTCACTCCATCCGAGGCCTCTGAAAAGCGGGGATTTGATACCACCTCGAAAAACGATGTCATCGGATTCGGTCGAATTCTATGCTCACCCTAATTGCAACGCAAGAGGAACTTCCCGTTCCCGTCCACCAGGCAGTTGGGCCGGGTCTTTGGGAAACCAGAAGCCGCAGGAACCGGCCTTCAACCGGCGCCCATGCCGCCGCCGCGCGAGAAGACAATAAGCTGCGCCACACGCCAACGCCGTCAAAACACGTCCTTGCGTTTGAGCGCCCAACCCGTCAGAAGAAGAAACAGCACACCGAATCCGCCGAGAATCGCCAGGTCAGTCGTGACTCGGTGACGGTAAGCATTAGCGATCTCCGTTTCAGATCCTCCCTTAAGCACTTCGTCGTACTCTACGACTGTCATGTTCAACGCCAACTGCTCGCGCGCTTTCTTGTCATGAATGCTTACCGCGTGCGCCAGCGCTTCAAGTGACCAGCGAGCGATTATCGTATCGGCGGCGTAGCGTCCAGCACCGATTCCGTCGAATGATTTGACGACCTCTCCCGGCGCGGCACGTCGAAACTCTTCCACATTCGCCGGCTTACCCGAGGCCCTATTCACATACAAATCGTCGAGCGGTTTTAGAAATCCGCTCAGCAGAAGCTGCGGTATCAGAATCAACGGAAGCACGCTCATCGCCTTGTCCGGCGAGTTGACCATGCCTGAGAAGAACAGCGCCATGCTGATCCCGCCCAGCGAGGTCAAGTACAGGGTCAGCGCCAGAGGAATAAAGTCGCCGCCACTAAACCGGCCAAAGCCGATAAGAATACTCACAAACAGAACGCACTGGATGAGCGCGAGACCGCTGAGCACAGCGAACTTCGAAAGAACATAGGACGGTATCTTGAGATTGACCATCCGCTCGCGCACGTAGATCGGGACTTCGGCGACAATCTCGCGCACAGCGTTGTTGGCGCCGAACCACATCGAGATCACTGCCGCGATGAACAGTGTCCTCGAATCATTCTGAACATCGCCTGTTATGAGCGAAAGGAGCAGAGCAATCACCGGCGCCTGAGCCAGCAACAGCGCCGTGTTGCGAGTGTCGTTCAGCTTCACTTCAAGACAACGCCGGGTAAGAGTGAGCCACTGGCTCGAACCAAACTGCCGCGCGACCTTCGGCCGTCCAGGTTTGCCCGCTATGCGCGCCTGGACTTCTGTGCGGGCCAACTCCTGTGCTTCCGCAATAGCATAGCCGACGTAGCGCGCGTGCTGCGGCGACGCCTTGAAACGATTGCTCAACTCATCAGGATCGCCGCCCTCTATCCGGCGATATATCTCACCTGGCTCGCGGCAACCGAAGTAATCGAGCGCCTCGCGGGGAGGTCCAAAGAACGCCAGCCGCCCGGCACTGGTGAGGATCGCCACGCGGTGCATGAGCTCGAACCTCTCGAATCGATGCGTCACCATGACGACGATCCTGCCACCGTCTGCAAGCCGGCGGAACAGCTCCATCATGTGCTCGGCCGTCTGCGGGTCAAGCGGTGAGGTTGGCTCGTCCAGAAATATGAAGCTCGGTTTCGTGATCAGCTCGACGCCGAGGCTCAAACGCTTTTGCTGCCCACCCGAAAGCTGACGAAACTGGGTTGCGCTTTGCTCGCGCAGCCCGACCGCTTCAAGGACCTCGTCCACCGCGCTGCGCAGTTCCGATAGCGGTGTCCCCACTGGGAAGCGCAGCCTTGCCGAGTAGAAGAGCGTGCGCTCGACTGACAGGGTATCAAACAGCACGTCGCGCTGGGGGACATGCCCGATCGCCCGCCGCAGCACATCGAAATTGCGATAGAGGTCAAGCTCATTGATGTAAACCTTCCCTGCCGTCGCCGGACGCAACCCGCTCAGCGCGTCCATCAGCGTCGTCTTCCCGCAACCCGATGGTCCGATCAAGCCAATGAACTGCCTCGGGCTGATCGCGAGTGAGATATCTTTCAGAATTGTCTTACCCTCGATCTCTTTACCGATGCCCCAGGCGCTGATGTGGCTCGCGTTCAGGTTGTGCCACTTGATTTCGCGCCCTCGAACTCGCAGCACGAAGCCACCCAGAGAGACCAGATCGTCCGGGCTTAAGAGGCGTGGCTCATTGAGCGGCTCGCCGTTTACGAACGTCCCGTTGGTGCTGCCCAGATCGGTAAGCAGAGGCTCAGCACCCGGGTCGTAAGTGAGCGTGGCATGGTGACGAGATACGCCCGGCGCGTCCAGAACGACTTCGTTGTCGAGCCACCGGCCGATGCGGAGCACTGACTGACCCGCCGCGTCGCGAAGAGCAGGTGTAAATACCCCGGTCTGAGCGACAACCGGCGCGGCGGCGTGTACTATAGCGCTGACTGCTACCGAGCCGAGCGCAATGACGTCGCCGTCCCTGAGCGCGCCCCGCTTCAGGCCCTCACCATTGACGAAAGTCCCGCTGCTCGATCCGAGGTCGCTGATTGTCACGTTTTCGCGGTCGTCGATCTCAAGCGCGGCGTGGCGCCTGGAAACACCATCTGAATCGATGACGACGTTGCACTGAGTCGGGTCGCGGCCGATGATAATGGGCTGCTTTTCGATAGTTGTTTTACGACCAGCCAAGGGACCAGATAGCCAGAGTAGGTGCGCTCTTTCGCGCGCCTGTGGGGTGGCACTTTGTTCGAGCATCAGTTATTGACAAGCGCGCTGAGAGTCAGCTTTCGGATTCATTGCGTTCCCTTCAGTGCCTCTTGAACATCATTTCTCGGCTAAGCGGCGCCCGGCTTCGATTCGCGGCGCATTCTATGCCACTCTGAAATCTCAAAGCAAGGCCGGCTTAGAGTTGTAAACGAATGAAAGCTGAGGTTAGAAGTTGACCACTTCACCAGGGGATGGGAAACAGAATCCACGACAACAACAAACCGATGCCCAGGAACGAGCCGAAGATTTTCAACCCGTGGACGACTCGCTGCCGCGTAGTGTCAGACTTCGGGTCCACGGCGGCGAGTACTACCGCAGCCATTGCCGCATACATTGACATCATCAACACGTGCATCAGCGCTTCCTCCCAGCCGCGATGTCAAATGCGTCGTGGATCACAAGATAGTTGAGCAGTCCCGCCAGAAACATGAACGTGTTGCCGTACTCGAACGTCGGTGACGCGGCCGCTTGTGGAATCGCCGCCATGCCCAGGCCCAGCACGTAAGATGCAACATAACAAAGGCCCGAACCGATCTGGGCAAAGAACCACAGCACCGTGATCAAGTCGAAGCGAAACATCGCCGTTGGATCTGGTGTCGGCCAATACAGATGACCGTTCAAGATCAATCCGAAAATGAAGGCTCCCACTATGGTGAGGAAAAAAAGCAGCGCGCGCCCGCGTTTGCCGAGCACCAGATGACCGGCCCCGGGCACCAGCCATGCCACAATGACCGCAA
>JBGQGO010000123.1:0-12045 GCA_041497455.1 Blastocatellia bacterium
AGAGCTTCGCCGAACAGAAGATAAGAAGTTGCTTCTGGAACTCGAGCGAGGCGACGTTTCTGAACTAACGAAAGCCGGCTGGCAACCGCCCGAGGTCTTCACTGCAATGGGACGAGATGGAAAGACGGATATCTGGGGGATTATCATCCGCCCGACGAACTTCGACCCGTCAAAGAAGTATCCGGTCATCGAGACCATTTACGCGGGTCCGCAGGGTTCATTTACGCCGAAGTCGTTCAGCGCATACTCTCCGATGCAGTCGCTGGCTGAGCTGGGCTTCATAGTCGTTCAGATGGACGGCATGGGAACGGCGAACAGGTCCAAGGCGTTTCACGATGTCGCGTGGAAGAATCTTGGCGATTTCACCATCTTATCGGCTCTATATGTAAAGCGGGGCACTTCAAGGCATACGATAAATGAGATGCGATGTCTGTGGATGACTCCCGTTGGCCAAGGTGATTCGTCCCCGCCGTTAGTGTAAGGCCGCCCCTCTTGTTACAATCGTGCAACTCAGGTTATCCCCAGGAGGTTCTTATTATGGAAGAAGAGGAAGTTGTTTATCCGAAGGCAACTGATACGTTAATTGACCAGACACAAACAAGGGTTCTTTTCACGGATTGGTTTGCAGGTCGCTGGCAGGCTTTCCCTTTTGCCTATAAAGCCGCCGCCGATGCTTTGGTGGACCGGCTTGAAGCGGAAAGGGGCAACGATACAATGGTCCCCGACGATAAGTTTGTTTTTCCTATTCTGTTCTTGTATCGCCATTTTGTAGAGCTACAGTTGAAGTCCCTGATAGTTCAGTTGGACAACTTTACTCAAGAACCAATAAAGGACCTGTTCACGCACAACTTACTTGACCTGTGGCGTCACATTAAAGCCAACTTGCACCACCTATCCCACAGTCAAGTCAATGTCAGCGGTATTACTGCGTTAGATCAGCTCATTGCTCAGCTCGCCGGCCTTGATGACAGTTCGTTTCGCTTTCGTTATCCAGTGGATAAGAAGTCTCAACCGATGCGCGTACCCAGGTCCTTGAGTATGGACAACTTTAAATCCGTGATGACGGCTATGGAGAATTCTCTTACTCTAATAGAAAGTGCCATCGACGGTGAAAAGTCCTACTGGTACGCCGAGAATGAGAACTGGACTGAGGACGAAGACAGCGTACCCTGGAACAACTTCGTTTATTACTGAGGCGGAATCCAACCAACTCACCAGGGGGACGCTATGAAGAGAAGCTCTGAAGGAGGACAAACAGCGGGCTGCGCAGTAATATTCATTGTTGGGCTTCCTTGTCTTGCAATGGGTATCGCTTTATTACTGAAAGGAAATCCCCTCGGTGTCCTCCCAATAGGAATCTTTGTTTTAACGATTTGGGTAGCTCATAAAATTGATAATAGGGTTTAGAGATAGCCAATAGGGTTGTTGATAACTCCTACGAATCTACCGGAAACCCTAATAAATTGGCCCCATTGACGAATCCTGCCATGTCTTTTTTCTTTAGTGCCTCCCAAACCCTCCTCTCATTCGGCACAATTGCATCTCCAGAGGTGTTCTTATTCATAGTTGTGCCGCCTGGGCGTCTCGTATGCGGCTTCTTTGCTACCCGCTCGTTTCCTAGAAACGGCCTGCTGGGCTGAGCGTAGCAACACACCGTTGTCGTCAATATGGTGAGCAACAGCATGAAGCTTTGGCGTTTTCTCATCTTTAGTTTCTCCCCTCTTGTCTCAACTCGGCAGCACCTACAAAATGAGAAGCAAGAAGACGGCGGAGGTACCTATTGCAAGCAGCAAGATGATGGCAGTTGACATCACCTTCCACATTGGGTCGCGGGACGAGCGCAGCACGTCCCTGATAAGTACTAGCTCAAGAACAGTCACTATCAACCAAATGATCGCAGCTACTAGCCCAAACAGTCTTTTTTCCAGAGTCTCGAGACCATGCAAGTAATCGAGCAATACTTGAAAAAAGCATATAAGCGAATAGATCATAGCGAGCAAAGAAGCTCTGGCTGTCTGGGGGGCTTCGATTTGCTAGTTCTTCTTACAAGGAACATACGCTCTTCAAGCCGACTATTAACTGCCTTGGAGGACTAGCGCACGGCCCAGACTAAGTCTCTTGGACGGGCATATCAAGATTTTTCCCTTGCTAAGTCAATATATGCACCTCTTAAGGAGCATATCCTGGATGAATTGCAGACATCGTTATCGCCTGTAGCCAACAGACTTTCTAAAGCGTATGTCAAAGCCTAATCCGGGGAAGTTTGGCGTAAAGAAGTCGTTAGGTAAGGGGATGCTGCCTGTGAAATACCCATAAGCTCTCGCTGTTGCCTTGTCGAGTTGGCTCCCGGGCCCAGGATCGAAGTTCTCTTCAAAGACATGCTCAATGATCTCTGCCTGCCCTCCCGCATATTCTCGAAAACCAGCGTGGGCAGGTGAAGTAGCATCCTGGATCGCGTGGATCGCGAGTCCCAAGTAACTCAGAGCCTGATCATGCAGTCCTTTCTGCTCAAGGCAGCGGGCAATCCCTAAGTTCGCTCTCACAAAGTCGTTTGCTCGTCGGCGGGCCTCTTCACGACTCATACCGGCCGGAGTCATCGCATGCCTATAGGAGTATTCAACTGTCTGGTATTCATCGGCATCAGCCTCACGTTGCGCTTGCTTGAGAATGGCTCGGTCATGAGACGGTAAAAAACTTAGTGCGCGGTCGATAGCTCTCTGATGAACGTCTTCGAAGAGTAGCTCGTCCCTTTCTCCTCCGATTTTCGGTATTCCTACTTGTCGTGATGGCCATTTCCCAAGCATATCAATCAGATTGGTCGGGCTGCTAAAGGCGTACACATACTGGTTGACGCCTCTCGGCAAGTTGATTGGGTCTTCCGTTATGAATCGGCCTTGCTGCGGATCGTACCATCTTGCGCGGTAATAGATTAGCCCCGTCGCGGCATCTTGCTCTCTCCCCGTGTAGCTATACCTCGTCAGCCCGCTGCCCGTGCTCGCGCCGAACGCCTCGTACTGAATTCGATCGACTACTCCGCCATTCACATCCAGCAATGCTGCCGTGCTCCCGAGATGGTCTTGAAGGAAGTACAACGGACCACTTGCGCTCGATTGCCGGAACTTCTCGTCTATCCCGGCGCCGTTGATGTAATCCACAAGACTGCTGTCGCTCCCCTGGTCCAGCACTACATTCAGGCCGTCATACAAAAAACTCGTCGTCACTGCTGATACCGTGCGGCTCGCCCTCCGGCCAAGCGCGTCGTACCCATAAGACACTTGCTGCCCATTAGGAAGCGTCGCTCGCTTCATACGCCCGCGTGCGTCCCATTCATACGTCGTCGTGCCTTGCCCGTCGGTCTTCGTTGTCGTCTGCCCCATCGAATCGAAGGTGAAACTCGCGCCGCCAAACTGCGTGATTCGATTCGCGGCGTCGGCCGGGCTCGCCGTTTTCGCTGAAGCCAGCAACTGACCGGAGAACAGCGATGTGATCGAGTTGATCTCGTCCTCAAGGTTGTATGTGTAGTTGAAGTCTTCAACCGCCTGACTCTGTGAGTTCGAGTGCAGCAAGCGAGTCAACCGGCTCACCTGATCGTAGCTGTAACTCGACGTCACTCCATTAGGTCTTTGCAGCGATGTGCGGCGAGAGAGCGTGTCGTATGCGTAGGTGAAAGTCTCAGCGCCCTGCGTGATCGAGCGAAGTCTCCCCGCTCCATCGTAGACGTAGTTCACGATGGGCCGAGTCGTGGCAGTCATCGAAGTCCGCTGACTCGCGATGTTATACGTATAATTCACAATTCCATTCGGAGTCGTCTCGCTCACGATTCTATTTGCATCGTCGTAGCTCCACTGCACGAAGCCGCTCTGCGTGTCGTCAACGCGAGTCATCCTTCCTGCCGCATCGAAAGTATGCGTCACTGTCGCGTCCGCATAGACCACCTGCGAAGGCCGGTTCAACACGTCATAGGTGAAGCCCGTTCTGCGGCCCAATCTGTCGAGTGCTTCTGCGACTTCGTCCATTGCGGTGTACGACACGGTCGCGGCCCGCCCCAACGGGTCTCTGGTAGCCACCGGCCGGAACAGCTCGTCATAAGTGACTGTCGTCGCGTTGCCGCGCTGATCCGTCACCGAGGTCAGGTTCCCTCGATTGTCGTAAGTGAACCGCACAATTCCATTTATCGGGTCAGTGATTGTTGCCTGCTGTCCTCGCTGATCGTAGGTGTACCGGACTACGCGGCCCGAAGGCGAAAATACCCCCGTCACTTCATCACCGGTATTGTACTCAGCCCTCGCCGTCCGACCCAGCGGGTCAGTTGAGGTAGTAGGCCGGCCCTTAACATCGTAGGTCGTGGTCCACCGCTGATCAACCGCGTCGGTCACTGAGGTCTCATTCCCGTTTTGATCATACCCGGAACTAGTCACCGAAGTAGCGGGATCGGTCGTGGTCAACACTCGACTCATTGCATCGTAGGTCATAGAAGCCCGGCGCGCCAACGGGTCAACCGCCGCAGTCGGCCTTCCGATTCCGTCATACTCGAACGTCGAGCGATTACCCAACTCATCAACTCGGGCCGTGGCATTCCCCTGAGCGTCGTATTCGATGTGAGACGCGTGACCCAGCGCATCGGTCACCCGGGTAAGCTCCCCAAACTGGTCGTATTCGAGGGCCATCGTCTGGTTCAAAGCGTTGGTAATCGAAGTCAGGTTCCCTCGCGCATCATAGCCAAAGCTCGTTACTCGACCGAGCTTGTCTATCACTTTGGTGACGTTGTTAAATGGCGCCTCGTATTCATACCGTTCAGTCTGGCCCAAGCGATCCGTGCTCGCTGTCACGTTGCCGCGATCGTCGAACTGACGACGCACCTCAGCGCAGCCGCACGGACCCGTGACCGACGTCGCGAGGTTGCTTGTCAGATCTCGCTCGGTTTGCGAAGCCTGTCCAAGCGCATCGGTAGTCCCAGTGACATACCCACTCGCGTTCAACCGCATGCTGGTTGTGCGGCCCAGCGTGTCGATCATCGTCGCCAACGTCACCACTCGCCCGGACAGCGAGTAGTTGTATTGCTCTATTCCTCCGTCGGCGAACCGCTGCGCTATGACTCTCCCGTTGCCGTCGTAAGTGATCTGCTTAGATACTATCCCACGCTTGTCCGTCACCTTGCTCAACCTCCCGCCAGCCACATAGTCATAGCGCATCACGTGACTCAACGGATCAGTCACCGTGGTCAAACCGTTCGGACCCGGCACGCCCGGAGTCCCCTCATACGTGTAAGTCCACGTCCGCCCGATTGGATCGACTGCTCTGATTATCCGATTCGACGAGTCGTAATCGAGCGTCAACGACCGCCCCACCGGGTCAGTTATTCGAGTCAGGTTCTGGCCGGTATAAGTGAGAGCCGTAATGTTTCCATTTCGATCCACCAATGCCGTCAGCCTGCCGCTGGAGTCAAGCCGCATCAGGTTTCCATCGGCATAGCGGTACTCGAACGTTTCATTCGTAAGCTTTCTGACCACGTCCCCAAGCTGTCCGGTTGTCGCCGTCGTAGCAAAGACCAGCGCTCCGTCCGGGTCGGTACGCGCGTAGTTGAAGAGACGGCCATTCACCTGCTCCGGTAACACGACTCGCCCTGCGCCGCCTTGTTGGAATGACCCCGTCACCTTGATCACATAGTTGTGCGTCCACCCTCGGCCAAACGGACACGTGTCGCAGTTCCGCGCGAGCTCGCTGGTGTAAACCCTTGTGAGCGCGATACCTCCTCGCGCACCGCCAAACGAGAGGTCCGTCATCTGTTCGATCTTTATGCCCGTACCAAGGTCAACTGTCTTCTTCGTCCAGGGAACCGGACAGGAATCAGGCGGCGAAGTGTTGCCCTCAGGCGTAGCGTCTGGGAAGTGCCACGAGAAGTCAGGTAATCCATAAGGCCGGCCGGTTGCTGGATCGATCTCCGGCTCGATCCTTCGGCCGTCCGCGCTTACTCTGCCAAAGCCGTACACGTACCATTGCACCGTGTCGTGATTGAACGAGTACAACTCGATCCGTGTGCCCGGATCGGCTCCAGCAAGGTTCGGATACACCACCGGCATCGGCACGTCTGATATAGCGCCGCCAGGCTGGCTCGTGTACACCAGGTTCGTCCCTACATCCGAAGGCAAAGGCGCCGGAGTCCGGTCTATCGCGAGCGGAGTGATTGAGACTCGCGCTACCGGTGAGCCGTCCCGGTTGACCAGATGAGCGTCAGCGGGGATCGTCATCTGCAACCCTGGCACTCGCGGGTTCGACACCGCGGTAGTTTGTCCCGGCACCACGTCCACTTCGAACTGGGTGTCTATCGCCGGCAAGTAGAACGTGTAGGGAACAGTGTTCGCCTGACCCGCTACGATCGTCGCCGGCTCGATGATCAGCGGATAGGTGCGATTGGGCGCCGAAGCCGTCCGGCCATCGACCATAAGCGCACGGTCTACTCCTGCCGTTACTCCACTGAGCAGGAACGCTCCGGCGGCATCGGTCGTCGCCGTCTTGCCGTCGAGCGAAACCGTCGCGCCCATGATCGGCTCGCTTTCGGTCGAGAGCACTCGCCCTGAGAGCGTTGTCTGTCCGGCGGCTATCACGCTCAACGTAGCCGTAGCCGTGCGAACAAGCTCCGAGCCGTCCACCAGCCCGCTGCCCCGAATCGTGAATGAATAGCTGCCCGGTCCGGGGTTCGTCCCCGATAGCTTCACGCTGAGAGTCGACAGCGCGCCGGCGGTGATCTGTTGCGGATTGAACTCGGCGGTTGCGCCCAGAGGCAGACCCGTCGCGGTCAGGCTCACGAGCTGACTGAACGTAGTCGAGGGGCTGGTCAAAAAGACTACGAACGTCGCGGTGCTCGCTTGAACCGCGGTGGTCGATGAAGGCGCAATGGTGAGCCGATAATCATTCTGCCCCGGATCGACGGTGAACGCGGTTGCGGTCGCAGCGTGCCCGAAGTTGTTAGTCAGGTCGATCACTCCGGTGACCGCGCCGTTGGGCACAAGGGTGCGGACCGAGGTCGGCGTAACGAATGTGACCAGCGCTGGGAGACGAGAGTTGTTGCCGCCCGCGAAAGTGACGACAGTCGGGCCGGTGTCGGCTTTGAGGGCGGTGCCGGTCAGCGTGACTTCGGCGCCGACGGTGCCGTTCTTCGGATTGAAGTCGGAGATGATCGGCGTATTGGCGATGACTTCAAAGTTTGCCGCGCTGGTTGCGGAGCCGCCTTCGGTCTGAACCGTGATCGGGCCCGTAGCTGCATCGGCTGGAACTGTGACGATTAGTTGGGTGCGGCTTGCGAATGTGACGACGGCGTCAGTAAATCCACCGCCTGTGCGAGTGAAGCGAACGGTGTTACGAGACGGAGCACGGCCGTCGAATCGCTCGCCTGCGATTGTCACGCTGCTGCCCAAGTTGCCTCGCGTGGGCGTGAAAGAAGAGATGGAAGGCGGCAGCAAGACTCGCCTCAAAACGTGATTGCCGGTGTCGGCGACAATGATCGCACTCGATTGAGCTACAGCGATGCCGCGCGGAGTGAAGAAGCGCGCGACATTGCCGGTCCCGTTGGTGAGTCCTCGGTCACCGGTCCCGGCCAGTGTTGAAACAGCAGGCGAGACGCCTGCGCTCCCAGGGTCGACCAAGCGCACGAGCGAGTTTGTAGCATCGGCGACGATCAGTTTGCCTGCGCCGTCAACGGCGATGCCCGAAGGCTCGGCGAACCTCGCTTGTGTACCCGATCCGTCGGCGAAGCCTCTATCGGCCCCGGCTATCGTAATCGTCGCGCCGGACGGAGCGAGCCTTCGAATGCGATGATTGCCGGTGTCCGCGACATACACGAACAGGGTGGACCCGTCTACGGTGATGCCGACCAGTCCGTCGAAGCGCGCGGGTGAATCGGAAGAACCGATCGTGCCGTCACCCGCGACAGTCGAGACGTTTCCCGAAGGAGTCACCGCGCGCACGGATGAGTTGCCCGTATCGGCTACATAGGCGTTGCCTTGATTGTCGACGGCGACGCCGCGCGGAGCGTTGAATCGCGCTTGCGAGCCCGCGCCGTCCTGGAACCCGGACGTGCTGCCGCCGGCCAACGTCGCTACCGTTCCATCGACTGCGATTCGCCTTATGCGATTGTTGCCGGTGTCGGCAACGTAGATCATTCCCGATGAATCAACGGCCACGCCCTGCGGGTTGTCGAAGTGAGCCGAAGCGCCTGGTCCGTCTACGAACCCGGCTGTGCCGTCGCCGGCGACGGTGGTCACCGTGCCGTCGGGAGCGACGCGACGAATTCGGTTGTTGCCCGCGTCGGCGACATATATTGAATCATCGGGGGCGATGGCAAGGCCCGCGGGGTCTCGGAACTTAGCCTGAGATGATGGTCCGTCGGCGAATCCTGGAGAACCCGCCAGTCCCGCCAGAGTCGAAACCGTGGTAGAAGCCGCGCCCGGAGGAGTAACCGGCACGACTTTGAATCCGTCGATCAGCAGCTCCAGTTCTTCTCTCGTCTCGGCCGGGATCGTGGTAGACACCTGAACGGTTCTAGGCGCAAGCGACGCCGTGGAAGATATGCTCAACTGGGCGGTGGCGGTGACTGCATCGATGACCGTGACCTGTCCAGGCGCGCCCGCTGCCGCTCCGCCTACTGCGACTTCTGCTCCGAACGTGGCGCGCGTTTGACCTGCGACCCAGCGTGTGTTTGTGCCGTGAAGCGTGACTGTGACGCTCTGGCCTTGAGTGCCGCTGCCTGGCAAGATCGATGCGAGCGACGAACGCGCGGAAGTGATGGTTATCGTCAGGAAAGAACCGGGGGCGCTCGAGAGCCGCACTGCGATGGTGTTGGATGCGATGAGCGAAACCTGTTTGGTTAGCGTCGCAGTGTTTTGATTGAAGTCGCGCTGCGTGAAGACCTCGGTCCCGTTCAGTGTTATCGTCGCGCTTGAAACGCGGTTCGATCCGTTGCTATCGCCGTTCTGAACCAGAATCGTGAAGGGCGGGACTGCGTCGGATGGCAGTGCGAACTGATCGGTGACGGTTGCTGGTGGTCCAGACACACGATCAAAGCGTCGAGGGCCGTAGATGGTCAGCGTATCGGACGACTGGGCAATGCTTTTGGAGCGCGATCGCGGGGCCGGCTTGGTCCGTGACTTTATTACGCTCGCCGAGCTTGACAGATCTGAGCCGTTAGCAAGCGGCGCGAGCAGCGAATTGCAAGCGAATACAAACATCAAAATAGAAGAAGTGAGGATTGAAGGGTTGAGACTTGCGATGGCGCGCGAGACCTGCCGCAATGCGCGAACCAGAAATCGAACGCGAGTGCGCGTTAGCGGGACGGCATTCGAGCGGCTGGCCTCGAGTTTGTGGCAAGCTGCTTTGCGCTCTTTCCCGCTGCTTACATAATCGGCGTCTGTGATCGCGCGGTGTTTGCAGTTCGTGGTCTTCATCCTTCAATCCTCACTGAATCCAGAAAAGGAGAACTCAGCCGGCCGCAATGCTGTCGTCCGTACGACTCTCATTGCGCAACCGGCGCTTTGCGGCCCGTCCTACTGGCTGGCTTTAATCCGCCTTCCCGATTGCGTAATGTAAGTCAGTTCAGAAGGTCCGCCGTAGGTCGCCGCGACCTCGATTCGATTGATCCGTTCGCCGTCAATGACCATCGCCTGTTGAGACACGTCCACAACGGCGGAGGCGGTCAACACGCTCATCCCTGAGGACAGCGACAAGCTCGCCGTTGCCGTAGAAGCCGTCTGAGTGCCGGCAAGAGGCCCGGTCTGAGCGCTGGCACGCGCTCCGTTGAGCGGTATCAAGGTCACTTGCACGATGGTCCCGAGTGGAATGTTGGCGGCCTCGACGGCTACCGTCACCGGGTTGGCGGTCGTCGAAGGGACTACGATGTCGGGCACGCCCGCGAGCGAACCGAGCGGTGTCGCCGGTGCGGCAACGCCGGCTACCGACGCGATTCGCAAAGTAGGTCCATTGGGTATGGTGACCGGGTTGGGAAGTGCGAACGTCACCGAATTAGTAGGCACGTTGGGCGTGAAGCTGCTGAAGTTGAAGGCCTCGACGCGCACGAACCCGGCCCCACCGCTGCCGCCGGCTGGAAAAGTACTTTGTCCACCCGGGCTCCCGCCGGTAACATTCAGACTGCCAAATCCGGTGATGGTATTCGCGATTAGCCGGATGGCCCCGCCTGACCCGCCACCGCCGGAAGCTCCACCGGCTGAGCCAAAGGCCCCAGTACCACCCGTAGAGTTGATCGTACCCGTGAAATTGATGCTGGTTGAACTAGCAATCAATATTGCGCCGCCGCCGGCGCCACCAGAGCCTGCATGGTTACCGGATGCCGACCCGCCACCGCCGCCGCCTGATCCTCCAATCAAAGGGAGAATCGTGCTGGACCCATACCTGGGCCCGCCTGCGCCCGCGACAGCGCCGGTCTGCACCCCGCCGTTGACGCCGGCTGACGCATACCCGCCGCCACCGCCGCCACTCAGGGTGGTCCCGTTAGTGCTGCTGCCACCACCGCCGCCGCCGGGACCGTCTCCCGTGGCGCCAACAAATGTGTCGAAGCCGAAGCCGGCCGCGCCGCCGTCATAACCTCCAGGACCGCCGCGGCCTCCACCTCCATTTGAGAGACCACCTCCGCCCGACACGCTGATCGTTCCCACTATTGTGACATCGCCCGAGGCTAGAATCGTGACCGGCGTGTTCTTAGAGTTCCGTGTGTAGGTGATTGTCACGGCGGTCGGAATGTTGATCGTTGTGAAGTTAAACACGCCGCTTTCCGGTACCTGGAGCGTCTGGTTGGTTGTCGGCGAAAACGCTCCGTCGGCGCCCGTCGACCCGCTGCTGAAAGTGTTGAGTTGCGCACGCGCCGGCGCAGGGATCCAAGCCATGCACAGGGCAAAGCCGAGCACCGCGACCAGCACACGCTTCGAGGTCAATTTTGAAAACATCGCTTTCCTTCTCCTTTTCAGTTAAGCGTTGGAGGTTCGCGGCGCAAGGATCCCTCGCGCCGCCCTCCTCTACTGAATCGTTATAGCGTTAGACCCTGTGGTCACCGCCGGCGTAGTGCCTGCTGCCGCCGTCACAACAACCACTCGAGTACCCGTCGCAGCTCCTGATGACACAGTCACTGTTGCGGTGAGCTGCGTCCCGTCTGCGTTCACGGTCAGGTTCGAAGCGGTGATCGCGGTCTCAACCGCGCCGCTCGAATTGATGAATCGCAGCGCCGATGCGCCGGCGAGGTTCGCGCCGTTGATCGTCAATGTGATAGTCGCTCCTCGAACAATACTTCCGGGCGAAATGCTCGAGATCGCCGGGCCGGTAGTGACCGATACAAACTGGCTGAAGATGCTGGGCGCGGCGCCGGGAGCGAATCCGAATCGAACCGATAGCATCGGGCTCAGGAAAGGCGCAGCCGTGCTGATGATCACGCCGCGCCGCACCGACACCAGCGGACCGAGCGCGATGCTTGGCCCGCTGATCACTGCCCCGCGGCGTACCGAAACAAGTGGACTCGATGCCACCGAAAGTCCGCTGATTATTATTCCGCGGCGCACTGAGACGAGAGGCGCGCGGGCGGCCTGGACTCCAGCCGGGTCGCCTCGTCTTACCGACACCGAGTGAGCGAACGCCGTCCCCAGGCTGTTGGGATTGAGCACCTTCACCTGGGCCTCGCCGAATAGAGCAGGTTGGGCGACGCTGGTGGCTCGCACAACGACCGAGAGGCTGGCGTTCCCCTCCAGGGTAGCTGGAGCGGTGTACAAGCCGGCCGCAGAGATGGCGCCGATAGTATTGTCCCCGCCGATGATCCCGTTGACTGCCCAAACAACGCTTTGGTCTCCGCCTCCCCCGACCACCGCCGTAAACGCGACAGAGTCGCCCGGCAACAGTGTCGCCGCGATTGGAAAGATCCGGACGCGGCTAACCACGTTGAAGGGGACCGGTGTGATCAGCGTCCCTCGCGGCGTGATGATCGTGACCGGACCGGTCGTCGCCGCATTAGGAACCACGGCCACAACAGCCGAAGGATTCACGCTTGCGATC